>JAFNGD010000270.1 GCA_017885365.1 Nitrospirota bacterium | reverse complement strand
TCCCCGCAGCTTGCTGCAGGGAGCGTTAACCGTGCCGAAGAATAAAGTGACCTTTTTTGGGCAGCCCGGTGGCTCCGCAGTGCTAAGCATGCAGGACGACGGTGCTTGTTCCCATCATGATCTGGCAAATCCCGGCAGCGCTTCTCCTGCGGACGCGCTGCTTTGGGGTCGGTTCCTGTTCGATCCGTGTAAGGGCATGCATCACGCACAGTCGTCGCAGCCGGGCCGCCCGGGGTTGGGGTAGAGCAGGTTCAAGAGCTTAGATTCCGGCAGTTCTCAGAGCCCTGCGGTCCGTGAGCACTGACGGTGCATAGGCATGCGTCACTGAAGCATGGTCAATCACCGTGTCGTTTCCAGCACGTGCGCCAGCGGAAGTGCTGAGGATAGGATACAAATAAACAGGAAACCACGGACAAACTACATGCCTGCAGCGCAGTGCGAGCCGGACCGCAGAAAAGAAACGATTCTTTTTATTTGGGCAGCCCGGTGCAGGGGAAGAATAAAAAAGCCGCCAGAAGGTCCTGGCGGCTTTTCGTTTATCAGATCAAAGGAGCTGTCTACAACTTCATCGCGTCCTGGACCTTTGCGAGGGTCTCCTTCGCCACGACGCGGGCCTTGGCGGACCCTGCCGCGATGATCTCGGCGACCTTCTTCGGGTCAGCAATGAGCGCCTTCCGGCGCTCCTGAAGGGGTTTGAGGTATGCGAGGAGGTGCTTCAGAAGCTCCTTCTTGTCGTCCACGCAGCCGATGCCTGCCTTGCGGCACTCCACGTTCACGTGGTCGCACCATGCCTTGGGCGCGAAGATCTGATCGAGGGTGTAGAGCGGACAGACATCGGGATTGCCCGGGTCCGACCGCCGCTGGCGAGCCGGGTCCGTGACCATGGCCATGACCTTCTTCGTGATCTCCTCGGGCGAATCCGACAGGTAGAGGCAGTTGTTGTAGCTCTTGCTCATCTTGCGGCCGTCGGTGCCCAGGAGCTTGGGGTACTGCGTCAGGAGCGGCTGCGGCTCGGGCAGGACATCGCCGTAAAAGGCGTTGAACCGGCGTCCGATCTCCCGCGTCAGCTCCAGATGCGGCAGTTGGTCGACGCCCACGGGCACGTAGTCCGCCTGGTAGATGAGGATGTCAGCGGCCTGGAGCACGGGGTAGCCCAGGAACCCGTAGGTGTAGAGGTCGCGGTCATCAATCTGCTCCATCTTTTCCTTGTAGGTCGGAACGCGCTCGAGCCAGGGGAGCGGCGTGATCATGGAAAACAGGACATGCAGCACGGCGTGCTCCGGGAGCTGCGACTGCTGGAACAGGACTGCCTTTTCCGGGTCGAGCCCGGCCGCCAGCCAGTCGATGACCATCTCGTGGACATAGGAGCGCATCTTCGAGGTGTCGGCATACTGGGTCGTGAGGGCGTGCCAGTCAGCGATGAAATAGTAGCACTCATACTCGTCCTGGAGCTTCCGCCAGTTGTCCAGGGCGCCCATGAGGTTGCCGAGGTGGAGCAGCCCGCTGGGCTGCATGCCGCTTAAAACACGTTTCTTCTGGCTCATAAAGTATCCTTATGCAGAAGGAGTCAGGAGCCAGAATCCAGGAGCCAGGAGAAGGCACGGTTCGCGTGCTGTTCTTCCGGCTTCTGACTACTGACGACTGGCTCCTGTTTCTAAAAGCCTCCGTCGCCCAGGAGCAGCCCCATGAGGGGGCGGATGACGGGCGTCATGATCCTGCCGAGGATGCCGGTGAATATAAGAAGCATAAGTATGATCATGCCATAGCGTTCCAGCTGATAATATGCCCCTGCCAATTTATCTGGAAGGAGCCAGTAGACAACGCGGCTCCCGTCCAGCGGTGGGATGGGGATCAGGTTAAGCACGGCGAGCACCACATTGATGATGACGCCGTAACCCAGCATGAGTGTGACCGGGGTGGCGAACCATCCCCAGACCGGCTCCGGCACGTTCCCTTCGAGCCCCGCCATCACCACGCGCAGGAGGAACGAAAACATGATCGCCATGACGATGTTCACGCCCGGGCCGGCCATGGACGAGAGCGCCATGCCTTTCTTCGGGTCCTTGAAATTATAGGGATTGATCGGCACGGGCTTCGCGTAACCGAACAGCATCCGGCCGTCGGTCAGCAGGAAGAGCATCAGCGGCATGATGATGGTGCCGAAGAGATCGATGTGCGGGAGCGGGTTCAGTGTGAGCCTGCCCATGTCCTTGGCCGTGTGATCGCCGAGCCTGTTCGCGACCCAGCCGTGGGCCACCTCGTGGAAAACGATGGCGAAGATGAGGGGCATGGCCATGACGGCGATCTTTTGTATTGTTGAGAGCTCTTCCATAAATTGTTAAAGACTTAAAAAGATCTGCTCAATAGGGCAGGAAATTTACCGCAAAGACGCAAAGCACGCGAAGAACAACATGCCTTTTGACAGTTCAAGCATTAAAAACCTTCGCGACCTTCGCGCCTTGGCGGTTCCAAGGTTCCCGTCTTGGTTCTGCCTTGTCTGGACAAGATTGTATCCCGTTTCGTGAAGTTTGATACTAAAGGAAAGGGGGCCGATGTGTCAAGGGAAAATGCCGTGGCAGAGGGCGTTATTCCGTCACGAGGGTGAACTTTCCGTCCTCGATCCTGATGAGGAAGAGCTTCTTCTGTGCCTCGCCGCTCCCAGCGAACGACGTGGTGCCGGAGATGCCGGGGAAGTCGCGGATGGAAAGGAGGCCTTCCCTGATGGCCGCGGGGGTGTCCTTCTTCGCCTCGAGGAGCGACAGGACCATGGCCGCGGCGTCATAGGCCTGGGCGGAAAGGATGTCCGGCTCGTCCTGGTAGGCGGATCGGTAGGCGTCCACCACGGCCTTGATCGCGGGCTCCTGGCTTTCGGGAAAGAAGCCGTCGACGATCACGGCGCCCTCGGCGTGCCTTCCGGCGCGCTCGATGAGGTCCGGCGTGTGCCAGTTGTTGGAGCCGATGATGGCCTTTCCGGTGACGTTGTAGAATGCAAGCTGCGGGAGCAGCAGGCCCACCTTCTCGGCGTAGCCCGGCAGGTAGAGGGCGTCGAAGGTCGGGACGTACATCTGGAACAGCTTCTTCCGTTCCTTATCGTCCTCGGGGATGGGCAGCTTCTGGGAACGGAGGTCGATCTCGATGAGCCTCCGGATATAGGGGCCGAAATCGTTGGTCTCCGGCGGATAGGTGATGGTCGCCAGGACCTCAGCCTTCCGGGCGAGGTCGCGGGTGAAGACGCGGGTCAGGTCTCGTCCGTAGACGTCGTCGGGTGCGAAGATCACGAACTTCTTGAGGTTCTGCTGCAGGCCGTACGCTGCGGCCGCGGCTGCCTGGGCAGCATTGGTCAGGGCGTTCCGGAAGATCCAGGGGCTGAGCTCGGGCAGGCCGGCGCCGGGCGCGGTCGGTGTGAATACCGGCACCTGGAGCTTCGTCAGGGACGGCGCCACGGCCTCGACCTCTTTCGTCAGGAGCGGCCCGATCACGGCGACGACGCCCTTGGCGGTGAGCTCTGTCAGACGCGTGACCGCCTTGTCGGGCGGCGTTTCCGGAGAGCTCTCCGTGTCCTTCACAACAAGCTCGACGCGGTTATCGGCATGCCTGGTATTATAGGAAAGGACCGCAAGCTGGATGCCCTTGAGGACCCGGTCCCCGAAGAACGAGGCGGGGCCTGTCTGGGGGACCAGGACGCCGAGAAAATACCGGGGTGCGGTGAGGCCGGCCGTTGCCTGGGCCAGCAGCAGGTCGGCGCGAGTCCTGTCCGGGTTGGCCGGGAACGTCTCCTGGAAGGCCTTCACGGTCGAGATGGCGTCCGCATAGGCCCGCTGTTCGATCTGGAGCGAGGCGAGCCTTAACAGGGCAAGGTCGGACGGGTAGGCCTTGCCCGCTGCCAGCGTCCTGAGCTCGCTCTCGGACAGGTTCTTCTCCACGATCTCGCGGACGCGGTCGCGGTAGCCGGGCCGCTGCTTTTCCGGCGCGTTGTCCGAGAGGTAGACGAGTTCCCGGAGAGCGGCAGGGAAGTTGCCCTTTGTAAGGTAGGCTGCGGACAGCATCTCGGAGATGCGCCGGAGCTTCGCCGGCTCGGTGATCCTGCTCCGGTCCTCGAGGTTGTCAATGGCGAGGTTGTAGTCCTTCAGCTCGAAGTAGCACAGGCCGATCTTGTACTTTGCTTCGGCAATGAGCGAGGAACCGGGATACCGCTCGATGAGCTTCTTGTAGTAGGTGAGTGCCTGTTTGTAGTTGCGGGTGGTGAGCTGGATCTCTCCCATGAGGGAGAGGGCCTGGTCGGTATGCCTGCTCTCGGGATAGGTGGCGAAGAAGCCTTCCACCGCCTTTGCCGCCTGATCGTACTGCTTCTTGGCGAACAGGGCCTCGGCATGGTCAATGAGCGCCTGGGCGTCCTTCTCCCATTGCGGCACCGGGACCAGCGCAGGCGTGCAGCCCAGGGAGACGGCCGCGGCGATCAGCAGCAAGACCGTGAATATGGCGGTGACGGACCTCATCAGCATCCGGTTACTTTACCTTCTTTGCGGCTGCCTCAGCCCTGGCGGCCTTGCTCTTCGCCCTCAGGGTCTCAGCTTTCCGCTTCCGCCTGCGGCGCAGTTCACGTTCTCTCTCACGCACGGTATGGTTCTCCTTTCGACAAAAATGGCCGATCAAATCAGCCTGCACACTATAGCGAAGACGGGCTGATTTGTCAATAAGGATGGAGGTTTGACATCAGTCGGCAGCCGGCGCTAAATAGTCGTCAGTCGACGGTCAGAAAGAGCATTGGAACATAATCCTTCGTTCCTGGACAGTCGACTGCCGACCATCGACATTTTTTCGACCGTTTTTTCCTTGATTTCTTGAGGCTGATAGATTAGATTATACCCGCTTGTCAGCCAGGGACGGGCGAGTAGCTCAGCTGGGAGAGCACCGCGTTCGCAATGCGGGGGTCGAGGGTTCGAATCCCTTCTCGTCCACCAATCTTCATCCGACATCACCAAGAACAGCAAAGCCCTGCAGGAACGCACCTGCGGGGCTTTTTTGTTTCTATTCGTTCTTCTGTCGTATGGTTCATTTATGAACTGATCATCCCTCGATCCTTCGCTGCTCCGGCCCCCTCCTGCGAGTCCCGCGTATCGGGCCGACTGCCGGACACCGGCCGCCAGCCGGTCAGCTCCTGGATCCGGCGATGCTCCACAGTCCGCGCAGCCATGCCTTTCCCGATCTTGTTGTACTTGAGCGCGTCTTCGTGAAAGGACATGGGCTCGACAAAACCGCATTTCACCTGTTCCACGACACACTCTTTTCCCTTGTGGACATCAACGATGACAAGCTGCATGTCCGGGCAATGGGCGGTCTCGACATGGAGCCATTCGGTAACAGCAAAATAGCGGGAGCAGGATGACCAGATGCCATGCCATCCGAAGATGCGGGAACCGAAGGACAGGTCTTGCAGGCTAAGCATGGCGTGGGAGCAATCCCAGTTCGAGCCCTCGCTGGGCGACAGCCGGGCCTCATAGCGCCGACAGGGTGATGGGATCAATTTGTCTGAAATGGGCTTCATAGCGGTCCGTGGGCAAGCCGGATGAAACCGGCAGCGAGTGCCTTCCCCTTGGTTTTCTGCGGGGAGCGTCAACGGGAACATAGTACGGTGAAAATTACCCAAAGTCAATAAAAAGTTGTTTAGAACCATTTTAATTGCTGATCATTGCAAGGGGCGGGTTTGGACACAAAGAAGGCACAAAATGATAATCGTCAATTTGAACCAGGCTGTTGAACAGGGGAATCGCTTTTCGAAAACGCATCCTGAAGGGTGCGGCTACCTTGAAACAAATCCCTATCATAGAATTTGACAGCCGCAGGCTTTAGACTGGGAAAAGGATTTTTCAATAGCCTGGAACGAGTTGAAAAATCAGCGGTGCGAGGGTGGCAGCGGACGCATCGTGCTGCCGTATTGGGAGAGCGGGGACATGAAGACCTTCCAATCCAGAGGAAAAGGCACTGCCGGTTTGAGAGGGTGATGCACCAAGAGAAAGGGGCGCTGATGACGGGAATGGCGACGCGTACCCGGCGACGGGAATGGATGATCGCCGGCGGACCTCCCGCATGCTAATGGACGCGGCCGCCGGGCGCATGGAACAGCCTGCGGTGTCGTGTTGTTCTCCTACGGTGCCCATTTGATCTGGAATGTTATAAAGTTGGGGTTCTCCCGGTTGGACTGCTGCAGCATTCCTCCGACCTGCAGTTCGAGCCACACATTGTCAATAACCTTGAATTCCGCGCCGTACGACAGGCGGAACGATTCATTTGCAGCCTGTCCTTCGGTCTTTGATTGCACGAAAAGTCCTTGCAGCAAAAAGGTGCGTTGCGGGTCGCCGTATCGGTATTGAAGACCGAGGTACATACGGTCCCGGTTAAGAAATTGGTCGGAAAAATCCTGTTTCGGTACAGCCTCGTCCCTGCGATACCGCGCCTGAAGCGTTATTTGCGAGTTATTTTTTAACATTTCAAAGCGGTCGAGCCCATAGGACACCGACGCCCATGCGCTGAAACCGTCCGAACTGAGACCGCCGCCCGTATCGCCTTTGTCTATCCAGGAGGGTGCAAGGCCGACATCCGCCGCCGATTTGTTCCAGTTTCTGTTGATGCTTTCCTGTCGGCAGAAAGGAATGAGGGAATCAGACGACACATCAGGCCCCCCTGATCCCGCATTGGGCCGTTCCGATACCATGCCGTAGGGATGTGATTCCTGCTGGTCCCTGTTGATGCAGGTAAGAAGTTCCTTGTCAAGCCGGATGTCCCCCTCGTCCCAGATCGTCCATCGGACTGACGTGGCCAGATGCATCGTCGCATTGTTCGACATCGCCTCTTTGGTAACGGCGAGCGAAAGCTGTATTCTCGACAGGTCCTGCTCCCTCGTGCTGTTCTGGTACTGTTCCAGCGTAAGTTCTTTTTCATGCAGCAATAAATAGGGGGACAGATCTGCCGCGACGCCGGTCTGGATGGTGCCGTTCTGATCGTAACCTTCCACCAGCGAAAACGCCATTTTACGCGGGCTTGCGGGCCGGGTTATCAGCGGCGGCGTTGCCCCGAGGGCCGCGAATGCGGGCGAATCGGGGATCGCCTGGCCTTCGAACATGTCTGCGATACCGGTCTTTGCCGCAAGCGGCAGGCTGACCGTCCAGCTATACTGTGCCGGCTCGCTCTCCTCTTTTCCCGTTGAATCGACCGCCTTTACGCTGAACGTATGGCGGTCCTCCGTCAGCCCGGTATAGGTCATGCGGGAGGTGCATGCCGAATAGCTGCCGCTGTCGAGCTGGCACTGGAACGTCGCTCCGTCCCTGTTCGAGGTAAAGCTGAAGCCACCGCTCGTGGTCCTCGAAGGGTCGGAGGGCTGTTCCGTGATCGTCGCCATGAACGACGCGGTAATGGTCCAGGCGTACCGCGGCGGGGTCGGATCGATATTACCGGCCACGTCCGTCGCCCTGACCGCGAAGGTGTGCGGACCTAGGGCGAGCCCGGTATAGGTCTTCGGGCTGACGCACCCTCTGTACTCAGTTCCGTCAAGCCGGCATTGGAACGTGGAGCCCGCCTTCGTGGAGGTAAAGCTGAACGGCGCGGAGTCCGAGTCCGTTTCCTTCGGCGGCTGGCTCGTGATCTCCGTATGGGGCGGCGTAAGGTCTATTGTCCAGGTGAAGCTCGCGGGAGCAAGATCGGTGTTGCCTACCGCATCGAACACTTTGACCCTGAAGGTGTGCGACCCTGCGAGAAGACTTTCGTAGGATCTCGTGCTGGTGCAGGCGGAATACACGTCGTCATCGAGCTGACATTGAAATTTTGATCTGGCCTTTGTGGAAACAAAGGTGAAATTCGCCACGGTCGAGTTCGTCGGATCAGCGGGGTGGCTCGTGATCGTCACACGGGGCAGGTTCGTATCAATGATGATGGGGCCGTTCTTCACCTGGGATACGTGCCCCAGGGCGTCCTTGAACCAGACGTGGACCGTCTTTTTCCCGTCAATTTTGCTTACCGTATAGGGAACGACGGCCGTATACGACATCGTGGAGAATATCGCCGTCCAGCCTGCGTTGCTTGCCGAGGGTTTCTTTGGCTGTTCCGAAAGGTAATAGCCGGTGATGCCTGATCCCATTTTTTTCACAGCGGATATAGCAAGCGAGAGGGTGCGAGAATTGGTCGCTGCCGCGCCGCCATTGATGAAGTTCTTGCCCGTGGTATTGATGGGAGGGTCGGCATCGACCGTGATGCTTCCGGGAGGGGACCACTCGCTGCTGTTGTTGACGTCATCCTGTGCCTGCACCCGCCAGAAGTATGCACCCGACGCCAGGGCGGTGCTCATTTCA
Organism: Nitrospirota bacterium; assembly: GCA_017885365.1. Next base: position 4,981 of record JAFNGD010000270.1, on the reverse strand, counting down.
TAGGATACGGACGTTGTCGCGGTATCGATCGCGGCGGGGGCAAACCCCGGGTTGTTTGCGACCTGTATCCGGTACGAGGTGGCGCCGGAAGGGTGGGTCCAGGTAAAACGGACGCGCCCGCTCCCGAGCACTGCCGCATTCTCCGGCGTCGAGAGGACCGGAGTAAAAGGCGGCGCCGCGATGGTCCCGAGATCGGTCGTCTGGTGATAGGTGATCGTTATGCCGGTCTGCTCCGCCCGGTACAGCACGGCGCCGGACGCATTCTTGCCCGTTATCACGAGCCGGATCCCCGAACCGACGGGAATATTATTGAGCGTGCTGACAAGGGTGGAGCAATTCCAGGGGCCGGCCGATGCGAGCTTTTTCCTGGGTTCGTGGTATAACGTCGCCTCGATAACGGCGATCCCGCCGGCTGCGCAGGAGACCGGCGTGAGGGATTCTTCCGGCTGCCGGGCCGATGGCTCAGCCTGAGGTGTTGACGGCCTGACCGGCCGGTCCTGCCATGCCACGTTGAACGACAGGGACCCGACATTCTCATTCTCACTCTCTGCGCAGCCCGCAAAGGACAGAAGGAACCCTGCCGACTCCGAGCGTCCATCCCCCGTTCCCCGCTGCCTGAATATCTTCAGTTTCTCTTCTGATGCCCCGCTCTTGACACATCCCGCGATGTTGCCTCCTTCGACGCCCAGGATGGCGCGCACGCACTGGCACCATTGCGATCGGGGTATTTCCACCACGACCTTTGATCCCCCGGCCGGCTGGCTAGTCGCCGATGCGCTGCCGGTCAGGTCCGATTTCACATCCGCACCGCCGATGGCTCCGGCATTCGATGCGGGGTCTTCCGCACCCGCTGCAGGGACCGAAGCGGCGAAAAAGACCAGCAGCACGATCGCGGAGCCCTTGAAAAATGCAGCCATGGCCTTCCTTTTCGAGGCTGGCTGAAAAAGCGGCTTCTCAGCCTGTCGCCGACATCATCCGGATACTGTCTGTCAGAATTTCAAAATATAGCATGAACGCATCGATTCATCAAGCAGGGAAAGGGGACCCGGAGGGCCGGCTCTTTCAAGAAGACGGCATGAACCGGAATTGATCCGTTTGAAAGCGGGATCGCATCAAGGGTAATCCCTGGAGTCTGTCAGACTAGATGAGCAAGTCCGGCGTTTTACGTCAACAGGCTGATCAGATACAGCCGATCATTTCAGCAGCGTTGTCCCCGCCGAGGCCCGCGTCAACACAGTTATTATTTGTCAAATCAGCAATAAAATGTCATAATAATTTAGCGTAACACTGCCGTTAGGGCCGGGAAACTCGAAATGCAAAGCCTCTATGAGAACACGCTCTATGCTTTCAACCCGCTTGCGATCCAGACGCTTGTGGTCGCACTGGCGATGCTCTATCTCGGCATCTATGCCCTGATCCGGGGACAGGGTTCCCCGGTAGCCGTGGTTTTTTTCGTGATAACCCTCTGCATGGGCATCTGGATCTTCGCGTTCTCCTGGATGTACGCCTCGCTCGACTACCGGCTCGCGATGTGGTGGGCGAAGGTCGGCCATGTCGGCATCGCATTCATTCCCGCCGCTGTCCACCACTTCAGCGCCCTGATGCTGAAGAACCATGAAAAAGCCAGGAAGCGCATCCTGATCGTCTGGCTGGCCAGCGGGGTTTTTGCGACGATCAACAACGTTACCGACATTCAATTCAAGTCTTTGTACTCCTACTCATGGGGAGTGTTTCCTCACAGCGGTTTGTCGAGCGTGCCTTTCCTCCTGTATTTTTTCGGCATCATGGGCATTGCGCTGCGCAATTACCTGGAAGGGTTCCGTGCGCGCGGCAGGAGTCATGCGCAGACGGTGCGCGCCAGGATCCTGCTGATCGGATTTGGCGTCGGGTCTCTTGCCTTGTTCGATTTTGTCCCTGCCTACGGGGTCGAGCTGTACCCCTTCGGGTACATTCCCATGTTCTTCTTCTGCATTATCGCGGCCTATTCAATATCGCGCTATCGATTCAAGGAGATCACTCCGGCCCTTGCCGCAGGCGAGATCATTGATACCATGACCGATGCGCTGATCGTGCTCGATCCGGACGGCGTTGTCAGACTGGTCAATCAGGCAACGTGCGGTTTGTTCGGCTATGGCGAGCGCGATCTCATCGGGAAACGGCTGCGCGACAGCATGCACCGCAGCAGCTTCTTCGCCGCACAGCTCGAGTCGATCATCCGGAGCGGAACGGTCCTGAACCGGGATGTTGAGTATCAGCCGGAGGGAGGGACACGCCGTCGTACTCTCAGTTTGTCCACCTCCATCGTGCGCAGCCCCGGCAACGAAGCCCTGGCAACCGTGTGCGTGGTCAGGGACATCACCGACCGCGATCGCGTCGAGCGGGAGCGGGAACGGCTCATCGTCCAGCTGCAGGAGGCAAACCGGAAACTGCAGGCGCTCGACCGGTTGAAATCGGACTTTGTTTCCGTGGTTTCCCACGAGCTCCGCACCCCGCTTACGACCATCAAGGCATTCATCGAGCTCATCATCATGAGGCCTGCCATGCACGATCAACAGAAGGCGAAGCTCATGACCACCGTCAACGACGAGACCGACCGCCTGACCCGTCTCATCAACGATCTTCTCGATCTTTCGCGGATCGAGACAGGCACCCTGGAGTGGCGTTCCGTTAGCGTCGCCATCGACAAGACCATCGAACATGCCGCCGCGAGCATGAGACCGCTTCTGGAGAACAAAGGGCTCCGCCTGACAACGGAGTTTTGCGCGCCCCTCCCGGCCATCACCGGTGACCGCGACCGGCTCATCCAGGTCGTTACCAACATCCTGTCCAATGCGATCAAATTCACCCCAACGGGCGGCGCCATTCACATCGCTGTTCGCCAGGAGGCGGACCCCCGGCCGCAGATCGCCGTGGAAATATCGGATACAGGCATCGGCATACAGGCGCAGGATCGGGAATCGATCTTCGAAAAGTTCTACCGGTCCGCGGCCGGGCTGACGAGTTCGATCGAAGGAACGGGGCTCGGCCTTTCCATAACGCGCCAGATAGTCGAACATCACGGCGGGAAAATATGGGCAACGAGCGGGCCCGGGCAAGGTAGCACGTTCACGTTCACGCTTCCGCTTCCCGGAAAGGTAGTCTCTGCTGCGTGGGAGCAGTGAATGAAAACGTTGCTGCTCAGGACAGCCTCCCGGATGGTTCTCGGATCACCCAAAAAGAAGCCTCGCAGGGAGATACCTGCAAGGCTTCCTTGTTTTCAGCACTACCCGCCCGCTCCCTTGACGTCCACCGGATTTCCTGGCGTCAGGTCTTGCGGTATGACATTTCTCGTTAATTCTTCGTGTGCTAAGCGTGCGATAAAAAACCTGCACAGAGACCTTCATAATGGTTCGCAATGCGTGAGGCTAAGAGGCGCATCCCTTTTCGCCCGACAATTCTCGTTTGCATTCCTATCGCGAACGCAACGAGCGCAGAACAACACAAAAGCCTTGCACGATGCATGCGTGCAAGGCCTACTGCGTATCCGCATCGCCGGAAGAGTATCCTGCGGTTCCCGGCGTCTTCGGAGTTCTCTCCGTCATGGTCCTATTTCTCAGATATCGCTTTCATGATGCTGTTCTTGATGTTCTGATAAAAGGGTAAAAGCTGCGGCATGAGATCCTTCGGTCCGACCTCAGTGTCCCCGGATACCTCGCCGGTCTGAAACTCCATTGCTACCTTGTTGTCCGTGACCTTCACCGTCAGCGAATACTCGACCGTTCCTTCATGAAAATGAAGCTGGAATGAATCAACCGGTTTTGACCAGCGATAGGACCCTTTTGCGATCATTGTCCTTGAATCCTTATCGGACCGTTGCAGGATGTTCTTGCCGCCCGGGTAGTGTTCCGACAGCCAGCCTGCTGCGGCAAGGAATGCTGCGTCTTTTGTCCGGTGATGGTCCTCGGTGAATGTAACCGCATCTTGCCTCTGGTCCCCTGAGTCACGGCCCCCGGCTAGTCCCGCACATCCTGCGAGCAGCAATGCCAATACCAATGCCAATGAAATGTTTTTCATAGGAACACTTGACTCCTTATCGCAGGTTAAAGCCTTCGGCTCCAACTCATAACTAAATAACGGGAAAATCCCCTTCGGTTTCAGAAAAAGGGAGCGGGCTTGACTGTGCCCGCTCCCTTTATTTACTCAGCTACTTACTGGATGGTGAAATTCGCGTTGCTCATGTCTTTATAATCGTTGTTCGAAGTGCTGGTGACCAGAATGGTAAAATCCGTTCCCGTGGCCTGGCTGATCGAGATGCGCCAGTTGTATGAACCGCTGCCATTACTCCCTATGGAGGTGCTGCCGGTAATGGTCCGGTACACTGTGCCGGCCTTCAGCAGTACGATCCTGACGTTCGGTCCCGGGTTGCCCGAATAGTTCCACCGGATCGGATAAAGGGTGCCCTTGCTCAAGCTCTCGCCGCCGTTCGGCGTTGTTACCGTTATATATTGGTTGAACGTTGCAGTCACGGATTTATCGGCATCCATGATCGCTACGCACGTTCCGGTCCCGGAGCAGCCACCGCCGCTCCAGCCTGCAAAGAGCGAATCAGCACCTGGCGATGCCGTGAGTGTTACGAGGGTTCCGCTCGGAAAGGATGCCAGGCAGGCCCCGCCGCAATTGATACCGCTCGGTGAGCTGGTGATTGTGCCGCTGCCTATCCCTGCCTTCGTCACGGTCAGGGTCTTCGGGTCTGGCGCAAAGGTCGCCGCAACCGAGCAACCCGAGATAACCGGACCAGTTGTATAGGTGCTCCCATTCAGCGTCCCGTTGCACCCGGTCACTGTATCTATGTGATACCCGGTGTTGGGGGTTATCGTGAATACAGCGGTCTGGTTGTAGTTGATCGCTTGCGGGGTCGACGGGCTGATGTTCCCGTTCGGCCAGGCTGTTGGCGTCACGGTGTAAGTATTGGCGGCGAATGTTGCCGTTACTGTACAGTCCT
>JAFNGD010000269.1 GCA_017885365.1 Nitrospirota bacterium | reverse complement strand
CGAGAGCGGTCTCGGCGTCCCGGCCCGTGATGTTCTTGGGCGTCAGGTCCACGAGCATAAGGTGGTTGTCCGTGCCGCCCGAAACGATGCGGAACCCGTCTCCGGTGAGGCGCGCGGCGAGCGCCTTCGCGTTCTTCACGACCTGGCGCTGATAGTCCTTGAACTCCGGCATGAGCGCTTCCTTGAAAGCGACCGCCTTTGCCGCGATGACGTGCACGAGCGGTCCGCCCTGGATGCCTGGGAAGATGACCTTGTCCACTGCCTTGGCGAACTGCTCCTTGCACATGATCATGCCGCCGCGCGGCCCGCGCAGTGTCTTGTGCGTGGTCGTGGTGACGAAATCGGCATAGGGCACCGGGCTCGGGTGCTCGCCCGCCGCCACCAGCCCCGCGATGTGCGCGATGTCCGCCATGAGGTAGGCGCCCACCTTGTCGGCGATCCTCCGGAACCGGGCGAAGTCGAGGATGCGTGAATAGGCGCTGTAGCCCGCCACGATCATCTTCGGTTTGTGCTCCACGGCAAGCCGCTCCAGCTCGTCGTAGTCGAGCAGCTCCGTCTTTTTATCCACATGGTAGGAGAAGGACTTGTAGAGCTGGCCCGAGAAGCTCACCGACGCGCCGTGGGTCAGGTGGCCGCCGTGCGGCAGCGCCATGCCGAGGATGGTGTCGCCCGGCTGGAGCACGCTGAAGTAGACCGCCATGTTCGCCGACGAGCCGGAGTGGGGCTGCACGTTCACGTGGTCGCAGCCGAAGAGCTGTTTCGCCCGGTCGATGGCCAGCGTCTCGACGGCGTCGGCGTACTGGCAGCCGCCGTAGTACCGCCGGTTGGGATATCCCTCGGCGTACTTGTTCGTAAAGACCGAGCCCTGCGCCTCCAGGACAGCCTTGCTCACGCAGTTCTCCGACGCGATCAGCAGGATCTTCTCGAGCTCGCGCTTCTCCTCGTTCTGGATGGCGTTGAAGACCTCGATATCCGTATCGCTCAATTCCGACATGACACTATCCTTTTACTGAATATAATATTTCCAACACAACTTTACCGCGGAGATCGCAGAGGACGCAGAGTTTTCTACGGGATTATGAATAAGAACCTTTTTTCTCCGCGGGCTCAGCGTACTCAGCGGTGAAACAGTCTTGTCCGGTTATTTCGACGCGAGGGACTTCTCGATCTCTCGTATTTTGTCCAGACGCCGCTGGTGCCGGCTGCCCTCGAACTCGGTCTCGAGCCAGGTCTTCACGATGTCGAGGGCCACGCCCCTGCCGATGACCCGTTCGCCCATCACCAGCACGTTGGCGTCATTGTGCAGGCGGCTCATCCGTGCCGTGAAGTTGTCGTGGCAGAGCGCGGCGCGCACCTTGGGAAAGCGGTTGGCGACGATGGACATGCCGATCCCGGTGCCGCAGATCAGGATGCCCCGGTCCGCGCTGCCGTTGGATACGGCCTCGGACACCTTCCCGCCGAAGTCCGGATAATCCACGGACTCCGGACCAGACGTGCCGTAGTCAACGACCTCGATGTTCTTGATCTTGCTGAGGAAGTCGACGACCTCTTTCTTCAGCACATATCCGCCGTGGTCCGCGCCGATGGCCAGTTTCATGTCGTCAAACGCCCTTTCTCCTACATCTAGAAGGCCTTGATATTAACATCCCCTATATTGTAGTGTCAAGGGAAATACCGGAAAGGAACAGATCCTATCCTAAAATCCCGAACGCGGACAAGCCGCAACATAAATCCGTCTCTCGCAGAGAACCCGGAGGACGCAGAGTTTTAAATCTTAAGGCTTTCTCCGCGATCTCTCCGTCTCGCTGAGAAGCGCCTACTTTTGGTTGCGAGAAGTATGCTTGCCTTTTTGTGCTTTCCATTGAAAATTAATTTCGCCATCCGTAATCGGGCTCTCGTGCTTATGGTAGCCGGCATTCATACCCGATCATGCTCAAAACCGCCACTGCGGCGGTCTCAGTGCGCAGAATGGTCGGGCCGAGGCTGACAAGGTGGAAGCCCTTGGCCCTGGCGCTTTCGGCCTCTGCCTGCGAGAACCCGCCCTCGGGCCCGATGAGAACAATGACCTTCTCGATGCCCTGCTTTCCTTGAAGGACCTCTTTGATGGGCCGTGTCCCCTCTTCCCAGGGAAAAAGAAGCAGGGTCTGGGGGCCAGGGACCAGGGTCCTGATGAAGTCGCCGAAAGGCCGGATCGTCTTGACCTGGGGGATGTCAGGCCGGTCGCTCTGCATGGCCGCTTCGCGGCAGATCTTCTGCCACCGCCCGACGCGCTTCTCCTCATCCTTGATCTTCACGATCGTGCGCTCGGTGACAAGCGGCATGATGGACGAGACGCCCAACTCCGTGGCCTTCTGCACGATCCAGTCCATCTTGTCGGACTTGGGCAGCCCCTGTCCAAGGATGACGACGGGCGAAGCGGTCTTCCGCTCCTTCCGGTTGATGATCTCGGTATCGATCTCCGATCGTTCTATCGTCTTGATCCTGACGGTATATTCCATGCCTACGCCGTCCAGCAGGGTAAGCAGGTCTCCCGGCCTTTTTCTGAGGACCGTGCGGATATGGCGCACATCTTCACCCATCACCAAGATGGAGGGCTCGCGGACCTGATCGGGAGTTATGAAGAATCGGGGGGGCTTGGACATGGGAGTCACATTCAAAGTTCAAGGCTGAAAGTTCAACGATAAGCACACCCTTCACCGCGAAGGCGCGAAGGACGCCAGGAAAGACTTCAGGAGGTATATTCTTGATTCAAGATTTCCTTCGCGCTCTCGCTTAGAAGCGCCTACTTTTGGTTGCGCCTTGGCGGTTCAAGGCCCTTGATCCTGGGTCTTGGGTATTAGGCTTGAGGCACGCCCGGCTTCGGCCCTCTCCGCCGCGGCCGCCGGCGCCGCTTCCGGTCGTCCGTTCGCTTCGGCTGACCCGGCCGGCCCGGAACCTTCGCTGGTGCGTGCAGCGGGGCCTCTCCCGGCACCTTCGGATGGGACCGGATGAAATCCTTCCACCAGGCGCGGAGCTCGAGCCGCTCGCCGGTGAGCTCGCTCGTGAAGCGGAGGTACTCGAAGGTGTCCGCGAATCCGGGCCGCCGCAGGAAATACAGCGGCGCCTTGCCCTGGGTCTTCTCGAACCGTCCCTGGTTCCAGAGGATGTCCCGGATCGCGAGCGCGGCTTTGCGCGGGATCTGCACGCGGGGGACGACCTCGCCGAGGAACTCCGCGACGGCCTTGTCCAACGCGTCGAGCGGGACCATACCGGAGCTCCGGAACCGCTTCCACTTATCCTCGATATACTGTCCGAACATGAGGCAGAACAGGATGTGCGGCTCCACTTTCCTTTTCGCCTGCACGCAGATGTCCACCCACTCGAGCGCCTTGCCCACCCAGGTGTGCGGAAAACCGCCTTCCTCGGAGTCTATCCACGCGTTGATGTGCGGGAAGAGCACGCCGAACATGCCCGTATGGCGCAGCATCTGGAAGGTCTTCTCGCCCTCGCCGAGCAGAAAGAGCTTCTGCACCTCTTCGTACATGCGGGCGGGCGACGCCAGGGCGATCTTGTCCTTGTGCTCGAGCAGGGCCTCGTACGTCCTTGTCTCGATCTCGAAGCCCAGCAGGGCCGCGAACCGCACGGCGCGCACCATGCGCACCGGGTCCTCGGTGAACCGGACCACCGGGTCGCCGATGATGCGGATGAGTCCCTTCCGGAGGTCCGCCATGCCGTCCACGTAATCGATGACCGAATAGTCGGCGATGCTGTAGAACAGCGCGTTCACCGTGAAGTCCCTGCGGATCGCGTCCTGCTCCGGCGTGCCGAAGACGTTGTCCCGCAGGATCATGCCGTCCTCGGTCTTGAGCATGCGCGGCGGTCGGGGCCGCGCGGTCACCGGCGCCTCGGCCGGCGTGGGCGCCGATCCCTCCCCGGCTGCGGGTGCGGTCGGTTCCAGCGCAGTGACGGGTCCGATGGATACGGGCGCCGGCGCCTCGGGCTCGTCGGTGATGTTGGAACGGAACGTTGCGACCTCGATGATCTCATCGTGGAAGTGGATATGGGCGAGGCGGAACCGCCTGCCGATGAGCCTGCAGTTCCGGAAGATCTTCTTGACCTCGTTGGGACTGGCGTCGGTGGCGATGTCGAAGTCCTTGGGCTCGCGGCCGAGAAGCAGGTCGCGCACACCGCCGCCGACGAGGTAGGCAAGATGGCCCGATTCCTTGAGGCGATAGAGGACCCGGACTGCGTTGGGGCTGATCCACTTGCGAGAGATGGGATGTTCTGTCCTGGGGATGATGACGGGCTTGATGCTCACGGACGCATATTAACACAGATAGGAACTGAAGGTAAAGGGCGGAAACGCCCCGGGCCTGCGCAAAGGCCCCATATTCCGCTACACAAAATTGCAGAAAACTGGTATAATCCCTGCCATGTCTGGCAATTCCAGCAATGACCGGATGCTCGTCGCCTTTGCCGGCGATATCAAGCAGATGACCCTCCCCTGGCTGTTCCAGGCGCTTCGGACCCAGTCCAAGACCGGCACTGTCGTATTCAAATACTTCCAGGAACGGACTGCTGAAAAGGCCGTCAAGAAAGTATACTTCAAGAACGGGGATGCCATCTTCGCCTCGTCGAGCCTTCAGGATGACTGGCTCGGCCGGTGGCTGGTTCGCGCCGGCAAAATCACCGAGCAGCAGTGCGCTGCCTCGGAAGAACTTGTTAAAAAGATCGGCAAGAAACAGGGCGCCCTTCTCGTGGAACTCGGGTTCCTCTCTCCGCAAATGCTCGTCGAAGGCCTGAAGCACCAGGTGAAGCAGATCATCATGAGCCTGTTCTCCATAGGGATGGGCTCCTACCAGTTCGACGAAGGACCGCTTCCCATGGCGGACATCATCCCCCTCCAGATGAGCACCGGTAACCTGATCCTCGAGGGCGTCACGGGCCTGGAGTGGCAAGCGATCCGCAAGGCCCTCCCCGCGCCCACGACCATTGTGCGCCCCACCACCGATCCCTCATGCCTTTTCCAGGACGCCTATATGACGGAGGACCAGAGGACGGTCTTCTCCCTCGTCGACGGCAAGAACAGCATCGAGGAGATCTGCAGCCAGTCCGGCGTCGGCGATTTCAACGCATTGAAGGCCATCTATCTTCTCCTGGCCCTCCGGATGGCCGAGATCGGCGAGATCAAAAGCGAGTCGGAGATGGAGTTCGCACGCGAAGCGGTGCAGGAGGCCGTGCGCCCCTCCGCAACAAAAGAGCAGAAGACCGTAGCGGCTCCGGCGCGGCCCGCCGAGCCCGAAGCGATCGCAACGCGCGAGATGATCGAGAAGGCCTTCGGCGCCCTGGCAGGTCAGGACCACTACCAGGTCCTCGGCGTCATGGTCACTGCCACCTCCCCGGACCTGAAGAAGGCCTATTTCCGCCTTGCCAAGTCCTACCATCCCGACCGGCATTTCGACCCGACCATGGCGGACCTCAAGCACATGCTCGAGGCCCTCTTCGACCGGATCCACAAGGCCTATACGGTCCTGAGCGACCAGGTCAAACGCGCGGAGTACGACCGGTCGGCAGCGAAGAAGCCGCAGCCCGCGGTGAAGGCCGCGGACGAGTTCGTCGAGAAACGCGCAGAAGGCTACCAGGAGGATTATAAGGAGAAGGTTGTTCGCGCCGCGGAACAATTCAATAACGGCATGAAGGATTTTAAAACGGGCAACTACTGGGGCGCGGTGGAAGCGTTCACCTGGGCGACTCGTCTGGACCCCATCAAAGCGCCCTATTTCTATTATCACGGGATCTGCCTCGCCAACATCCCGCGGCGGAAGCACGAGGCCGAAGAGAGCCTCCAGAAGGCCATCGAGCTCGACCCCACCAAGGTGGAATACCATGTCGAGCTCAGCAACCTGTACATCAAGAGCGATCTCAAGACCAAGGCGATCGGCGTGCTGAACAACGCACTGAACCACCATCCCGGCTCCGCGCGGATCAACGAGGCCATCGCGGCAGCGGGCGAGGGCAGGGTCTCCGCAGTGGAAGTAGGCGGGGCCGCCCGNNCAATAACTTCGGAGCTGCGGTGAACGCGCTTGCCGCAGCGGTAAGGCTGGACCCGACCAAGGCGCAGTATCACTATTACTACGGTCTGTGCCTGCTTCGCATCACGCGGCGGCGGGACGAGGCGGAAGGACCGCTCAAGAAGGCGCTTGAGCTTGACCCCACGAAGGTCGAGCACCACCTCGAGCTCGGGAACTACTACTTCAAGAGCGGACAGATGGCCAAGGGGATCGGCGTTCTGAACAATGCCCTGATGCGCCACCCCGATTCGCCGAAGCTCAAGGACGCCATCAAGGCGGCCAGCGGGACCGTCGCTGAGTCCGGCGCCGACGAAAAGAAGGGCGGGATGTTTTCCAAACTCTTTAAGACGGAGAAGTAGCCGTCCCGCCTGCCACCGCCTTCACGATCTCCCCGATGCGGTGGTCCGCCTCATGAGCCTGCCCCGCCTTCAGCAGATACAGCACATCGGAATCCACCACTGCCTGATAGATCTGCCTCCGGACACCCTCATCCGCCACGTCGTGCAGGAGCCGCCGGCGAAGGTTCCCCATCTTTTCGAGAAAGACGCCGTACTCGGGGCCGTAGGCCTGCTCCAGGTCCTCCCGGACCTTCCTGGCCAGCGCCGGGCTGTCCCCGCATGTCGATATGGCGATGAGCAAGTCGCCCCGCTCCACCACCGAGGGCACCACGAAGGTGCCCTCGTCAGGGGACGTCGCCGCGTTGACCAGGATGCCCTTCTTCCGGCACGCCCGCGCCACGGCCTCGTTCACCGTTGCATCATTGGTCGCCGCGATCACCAGGTAGGCGCCGTCGATGTCCCGTGCTTCGAAGGTCTTTGGGTGATGGGTGATCTTGCCCTTGCCGGCGAGCTCTGCAAGGGCAACGGTGAGCGAGGGGCTTACGATGGAGAGGTCAGCGCCCGCGTCGAAGAGGGAGATGGCCTTGCGTTCAGCGACCTGTCCGCCGCCCACGACCATACAGGGCCGTTCGCGCACGTCGAGAAAGACGGGGTAATACTTCATTGTTCCTTGAGCTTGGTGATATGGGAATGGGCCTTTTTGGCCATGTCGGGATACTTCGCCGCAAGGGTCTCGAAGTCGCTGATCGCCTTGGTCTTTTCGCCCAGTTCCTGGTGGGAGAGCCCTAAATAGTACAGGGCGTCCATCTCCGCGGTCGAGCCGGGATAGTCCTTCAGAAGCTTCTCGAACCGCCCCACGGCGGACAGGTAGGATCCCTTCTTGTGATAGAACCTGCCGACGTACAGCTCGTATTCCGCGAGCTTGTCCCGGCAGATGGCGATGTACTTCTTCGCCTCCTCCTCGTAGGGGCTTCCGGGATATTTCGTCAGGAGGGCCTGGAACTCCCTGAGCGCGGTGCGGGTGAGCGCGGGATCGCGGTCGATAGTCGTGATCTCCTGGTAACTGCACATGCCGATCTGATACTGAGCATAGGAAGCATCGCGGTGCACGGGGTGGAAATTGATGAAAGCCTGGTACTCGACCTGCGCCTCGGCGTACTTCTCCTCGCCGTAGTAGGTGTCCGCGATCCGGAGCATGATGTCCGCGTCATAGCTCCGGTCCGGGGCCTTCTCCTGGATCTCCTGGTAAGCCTTGCGCGCTTCCTCGTACTTGAACTTCTGCATCTTGTCCTCGGCGTCCTTGAACTTCTCCACCGGATCGAAGGGCGGCTCCTTGGCACAGGCGGCGAGGAGCGTGAGCAGCATTAGGGTGATGAGCTTTTTCATGGGAATGGGCCTGCGTTTTCTTTGAAGGCGCGAAAGGATCATGGGAACTTCGTGAAGCGGCTCCGGGTGCAGAAGGTTTTTCGCCTGCGCTTTCCTCTGCGTCCTCTGCGGTTGATGCGGTGATATAAGAAATGGTGCCGAAGGGGGGACTCGAACCCCCACGGGATTGCTCCCACTGCGCCCTGAACGCAGCGCGTCTACCAGTTCCACCACTTCGGCACGGGGCTCATATTAAAAGGAACGGAAAAGATTGTCAAGGGTTGTTTTTGCAAAGGGCCGCGCCGACCGCATGTCCTGCATCGTCAGCTCCCCGCTTCTGCACCCGTCTGGGCTCCACGACGTTGTCTTGACAAAAACAGGTAGCATGGTTACAATGGCTCACTCTTTTGAATTGCGAGGTCCTCTCGATGAACCGTCTGCATGCAACGCTCCTGTTTTCGGCCATGACCGTCCTGATGCTCCTGGGCCCGAGCTCGGCCGCAGCCGACTTCAAGAAGACCAAGATCGCCGTGCTCGACTTCCAGATGCAGGGCGAGCAAACGACCTCCAAGGACATGGGCAAGATCGTCGCGGAGTGGCTCATCACGGGCCTTGTCGAGACCGGACGGTTCGACGTGATCGAACGACGGCTCCTCGAAAAGATCATGGAGGAACAGAAGTTAGGCGTCACCGGCGCCATTGATCCGAACAGCGCGGCCCAGCTCGGCAAGATCCTGGGTGTCAAGATCATCGTCTCCGGCACGGTAACGAGCCTCGAAGGCTACACCGAGATCAATGCCCGGCTGATCAACGTGGACACGGCATCGATCATCGCGGCCGAGAAGGTGCGGGCAAGCAGCGCTGAGAAGCTGCGCGACCTTGTCTCGAGGATCACCGACAAGATCGCACTGGCCTTCCCCATGGAAGGTTATATCGTGCAGCGGACGGGGCCCAAAGTCACGATCGACCTGGGCAAGCTGATTGGTGTGAAGCCCGGGATGAAGTTCATTGCCTTCAAGGAAGGAAAGATCATCAAGCACCCGAAGACCGGCGAGGGGCTCGACTTGGAGACGATCGAGATCGGCATGATCGAGATCAAGGACGTACGGGACAAGACCTCGAGCGGCATGATCCTGCAGGAAATGAAGCCGGAAAGCATCGTCTACGGGACCATGGTGCGTAGCTCCAGCAAGGACAAGCTGGGCGACGAGGAAGTGGACTCGACGACGACCAAGCAGGACAGCGGCGAGCGCCGGGGCTTCATCCCCATGCCCAATTTCCTCCGGAGAAAAACGGATTAGCGGACACCACGCCGCTCGGTCCCGATCGGATACTACAAAGGCCGCGTCATCGACGTGGCCTTTTTCATTTTCGCAGACATTCGGGAAGGCTGTACCGGGATCAATAATACCAGTTCATTCGCGCCGTGATGTCGGTCCGGTAGCGGTCGAAGGTCAGTTCCCGCTTTGCGTCCAGCGACAGGCTCGTGTTCGTCGTAAACCGCAGGCTCTGCTGCAGAGCAGTCGCCAGGCTCCGGTGCTCGTCCCCTGCCCCGTAGAACAATCCCTGCACCCAGACGTTCACCTTCCAGTCCTTCGTTACGTTCGTCATCAATCCGGCAGTCCCGCCGAGGCCGAAGGAGTAATCCTTCTCCAGACGCGTGCTCGCCTGCAGGTCGGTCTCGGCGAGCAGGTAGATCCTGCCGGTCCTTCCCGCCTCCCCGGTGATACCGCCGCCGACATTCAACCGGGCCACCGGATGGTCCCTCCCGTCGGAAAGCAGTATTTCCTCGACTCCGGCGTTCACCTTCCAGGAGATGGGCTTGAAGATGTCGTTCCACGGCGACAGGGAAAGAATGTCGATCACATGCCACCGGTGCAGCCGCACCACATCCTCCTCGAAGTAATAGCGGAACGAAAAATCCATGAAGTTGATCTGTGCGCCCCGCACATACCCCTCGTCAAGGTCCGTGATGTCATGGTACGCCGCCCGCCACTCGAGCTCGGTGAACCAC
>JAFNGD010000268.1 GCA_017885365.1 Nitrospirota bacterium | reverse complement strand
TATTCCCCTCGTACACCTGAAAATCGTAGAGAAAGGTGGGATATTTCCTGGCGGGAACGAGGGGATAGGAGGCAATCTTGCCGCTCCGGAGGATCGGGAACCCCGCGTCGTTCGCGGCCAGCCCGAAAGGAAAGCCCAGCGACAGCAGCTCGTCGCCGGGATGGACCTCGTACTGCGTCACCATCTGGTCGGTCGCCAGAAGGTCCCTTGAAAGCAGCACCACGTGCGCCTCGTCCGGCAGCGGCGTGTACATGACGGCAACATCCGTTCCCGGGGGCTGGGTCCAGAGCGGCGCGCCCTTGCTGCGTATCCGCAGCCGGTGTTCCAGCGATTCGAACGTTCCGTCCGCCTTCTTCCGGCGCAGCCACAGGACCGCCTCGTCACCGTTGATGTCCTGCAGTACGTGCGCCGCCGTCACCATGACGTAGGAAGCCCGGCTCGGGTTGCTCTTGAGAGGACGGCCCACGAAGAACACCGTCCCGACCGAGAATTTCCCTTCCCCCCTGGTCGGCCCCGCGATGCGGAAGGTCGATCCCATCAGAAGGACGTTCAGGTCCTCTGCCCCGGCGATGCCTGACCAGGCAAAGACGATACACAGGACACACAGGACCATCCGCTTGAGCTGTCGCACGGTGGAACTCCCTTGCGCCGGGAATACCGGCACGCTCCGGACTTAGGACCTCAGCATCTCTTCGATCGTGATCTTGACAGGATCGCACAACGACGACAGGCCGTACCTGCCCTCGAGCAGGGCGACCATGGGCACCTCGGCGCTGGTCAGGATGCTCCGGATGACTTCTTACGCCTTCTTATTCATGTACTCCGGATACAGCTTTATTGCGCAATCCGCGCAGAGGCCATGGGTGAACTCGGCATCGGTGTGCTGACTGATATAGGTCTCAAGGTGTTGCCACGCGCCTTTGTCATCGCGGATCTTCTTGCATGAAGAGCAGATCGGGAGAATGCCGTGCAGGGTCTTGATCTCGGCCAGGGCCTGCTGCAACTCGGCGATCAGCTTCTCGCGCTCCTGCTCCGCGAGCTTGCGGTCGGTGATGTCGCGGATGATGCTGAAGATCGCCTTCCGGCCGTCATAGTCTATGATCCGCGCATTGATCTCCACCGGCATGATCGTACCGTCCTTCCTCCGGTGAGCTGATTCAAAGATCAGGTGCCCTTGCTGCTGCAATTGCTCTATCCGTACGCCGACCTGCACGGCATAGTCCGGAGGGTCGAGCCGGGATACGTGCAGGGCAAGCATCTCCTCCCGCGCATACCCGAGGCGCTCATGCGCGGTCCGGTTGACGTCGATGATTTTCCCGTCCACATCTGCAATGAAGATGGCGTCGATGGCGGAATCGTAGAGCATCCGATACTTCTCCTCGCTGATCTCCAGGGCCGACACAACCCGCTTCCGTTCGGTGATATCGATCCCGATGACCGCGAGCGCGATCACCGCGCCCTGGGGGTCGAAGACCGGATACACCGAATTGTCGATGACCCTTCCCTGCCGCTCGTCCTCGAACCGGTCCGGCTTGCCGGTGATGCATACCTTGTCGAGGTGGCCCTTTCTCCGCTCGGCCACCGCGGACGGGAGCAGGTCATAGATGCAGCGCCCCACGACTTCAGGGACCGTTGTGCCGAACCGGTTTGCAAGGGTCTCATTCGCTGCGAGGACCCGGCCCTCCCGGTCCATAAGCAATGCCGATTCCGTAACAGCGTTCAGGAAGGAACGCAGCACCGCCTCATTTTTCCGGAGGGCGGTCTCGATCTGCTTGATCTCGGCCATGCGCCAGACCGCGTCCATCAGGAGTGTGAGCTGGCTGATATCGTCCTGCCCATAGATCGTTTCCTTATTGGCAACACCGACAACGGCCACGATCCTGTCCTGTTGAAACAGCGGCACGGTCAGGAAGCTGCGGAGCGGTACATGCCCGGGCGGATAGCCTTTCTTGAGCGGATGGGGCGCGTGAAAATCCTGCACCACGATCGGCTTCCGCTGCCGGGCCGCCTCGCCCCAGATCCCGGTCTTCTCAAGTTGATAGATCGTCTGCGGTTCGGCAATGGTGCACGCCTGCATCACTTCCCGGGACCAGGTGTTCAGCGTGAACTCCTGTTTTTCCTCGTTGTAGAAATAGATATAGCCGATCGCGCTTCTCGTCAGCCGGATAGCCTCTTCCAGTGCGAAATCCAGCAACTCCTGTGTGTTCTCGGTCCTGCGCTGCGAGATCGTGACGAGGCTCTCCAGCCGTTCCTGGTTCAGCAGGGCAGCAGACACCGCTTCGTCGCGTTTCACTACAGCTGCCGCAAGCCGCCGGTTCAGCCGGAGGACCGACAGATGCCGCCATCCTGCCATGAGTGCGACGATGACCAGAAGGAGGACCGAACCGACGACGATGATCCTGCGTTCCGTCCAATAGTGAACCGGCTTGCCGTACCACTTCACATAGACCTGCTGATATGCCGGGGTCCCGACATAGCCTTCGATGGCCGTGTTCAGACGGTCGAGCAATGCCGTGTCGTTCTTCCGCACGGCAATGGCCCGCGTGATCTCGGCGATGGGCTTGTCCACGACCTTGATGTGGTCATCCACGCCTGTTTCGCGGGCCAGCCGCCAGAGCGTCGGAGCAGGACAGGCAAAGGCCTCGATCTTTCCAGCCAGCAGGTCGAACAGTCCCTGCGGGAACCCCTCATAGGGTACCAGGTGGATCTTCGCGCGGTCCTTCAGCTTCTCGAAGGCGACGCTTCCCCGGATCACGCCGACAGTGTGGACGCCCGAAGAGGCCTCGATGCCCGGATGCTCGGTGCGGACGAAGAAGGAGATCGGGAAGGCATCGATAGGCGCGGAAAAAGCGAGGTCTCTATCGCGTTCTCTGCTGCCCCCCATGCCCGGCGCGAGGTCGGCCTTGCCGTTCTTCACCGTCTCGATGATGTCGGCCCAGCCGTCCTCGAAAACATAGGTTATCGACAGCCCGGCACGTGCTGCCACCGCATCCATGATATCCACGGCGAAGCCGGCGGCTTTTCCGGTCTGCTTGTCAAGGTAATAGGTGGGTGGAGCATCAGGCGGGATGACCGCAACGACTCTGGTGACCGTCGGAGTTCCCTTTGCAATGTCAGCGCCAACATGCCCCGCGGTTGCCGGCAGAAGCAGCATCGCCGAGAGCAGGACCAGTATGGCGGATATGGACAAGATTTTCTTCATGCGTACAGCCGTTTTTTCGGCCAACCTTTACAATATGAAAATGCATCATTTTGCCACTATTTAAATATAACAGAAAATTGCAGGAATGTCAGAAAAAAAGGGTCAATTCTGGCGGTGATGAGTTCGCGACAGAGGGAATACTACGGCTTCATCATCTCTCCGCTCATGATCTTCACCGGATCGCAGAGCGACGGACGGTCATACCCGCCCTCGAGGACGAAGACCATGGGCACGTCGGCGCGGGTCAGGATGCTCCGGATAATAAAGAGAGATGGCCGCGAGGATGGAACAGGGGGATCGTCGGCGAGAACTGGACAGTGCTGCTGCAAGCAAGACCTACAAGAGGGGAATGGTGGGCGATTAAGAGGAGGTGCAAAATACCGGCTGAAAATTGGATATGAACGTCCTGAATCACCCGCGCAGGGAAGGCGCGCGGCGTCTTATCCGCGTCCGAGTGCATTGAAGCTCCCTGCAGCAAGCTGCAGGGAATCTTCGATCCTCACGGTAGTAATAATGATGTATTCTCATCGCTCGCTAACCCTGCAGCAAGCTACGGGGAATGCACTCGCTCCTGGATTCATTTGGCCG
>JAFNGD010000267.1 GCA_017885365.1 Nitrospirota bacterium | reverse complement strand
CCGCAGCGAACGGATAGGGGATCAGCACAGCCCGCTTGCCGCAGACCGCGAGCTCGGCGACGGGCGTGGCGCCGGAGCGCGAGACCTCCAGGTCCGCCGCGGCATAGGCGCCGGCCATGTCGTGGATGTAGGGCAGTACCGCCGCCTTCACACCCGCCCGTTGGTAGCCTTCCTTCACGTCCTCCACGTCCTTCTCGCCGGTCTGGTGCAGCACCTGGAGGCCCGCGATGTTCTTCAGCTCCGGTGCTGCCTCCTTCATCGCCATGTTGATGGCATGAGCTCCGCCGCTTCCGCCCATGACGAAGACCGTGAACCGTGCCGGTTCAAGCCCGAAGGAGGCGAGTGCCCGGCCCCGGTCGCCGCCGGTGATGCTTTTGCGCACCAGCGGTCCGGTCAGGACCTTCTTCCTTGCCGGAAAGAACCCCTGCAGGTCCCTGCCCGGAAAGCAGACGAACACGTTATTCGCGAACCTGCCGATCACCCGGTTCGCAAGCCCGGCATATGAGTTCGGCTCCACGATCACCAGCGGGATGCGAAGCAGCCATGCCGCAAGCGCCACGGGTCCCGAAGCATATCCGCCCACGCCGACCACCACGTCCGGCCGCTCCCGCCGGAGAAGGCCTACGGACTGGGACAGGCTCCGCGGCAGCGTGAAGAACGTCCTGATGACGGAGCCGAGGCTCATGCCCTTCAAACGTCCCACCGCGATGAACTGCACGGGCAGGGATTCCTTCGGCAGCACCCGCGCCTCGATCCCCTGTTCGGTGCCGACGAAGAGCACCTCGTTCCCCGCCTCGGCCAGGACCTCACGCGCGATGGCGATCCCCGGGTAGAGGTGCCCGCCGGTGCCGCCGGCCGCGATCACAACCTTCATCAGAGATCTGTCCACCACAGAGAACGCGGAGAACGCAGAGTGGAATTCTTGTCTAAAGCAAAGGATTGATCTTTCATGCTCAGCGACCTCTGCGCCCTCTGCGGTAAAAGATCCGCCGTTGTTCTAACCCGTTTCCTTCGATATATTCAGCAGCACGCCCATCGCGGCCAGGGTGACCACCAGTGCGGAACCGCCGTAGCTAACCAGCGGCAGGGCGATCCCCTTGGTCGGCATGATGCCGGTGACCACCGCCATGTTGATCAGCGCCTGCACGCAGATGAGCGACGTGATCCCCAGCGCCAGCATCCTGCTGAATCCCTCGGCGTGGAGGGCGATGCGGAGCCCTCGCCACAGGATGACGCAGAACAGCAGCAGCACCATGCCCGCGCCGATCAGCCCCAGCTCTTCGCCGATCACGGCATAGATGAAATCCGAGTGCCGCTCGGGCAGGAAGAGCAGCTTCTGCCGCCCCTCGCCGAGCCCCCTGCCGAACACACCGCCGCTGCCGAAGGCGAGGAACGACTGGATGATCTGGTGGCCCGCTCCCTGCGGGTCCTCCCACGGGTTCAGGAACGACGTGATCCTCCGCAGCCGGTAGGCCTTCTGCGCGATCGCCAGGAACGCAAGGAATGCGGCCGAGACGGAAACAAGCCCGAGATGCGTGATGCGGGCCCCGCCGGCGAGCAGCATGAGCATGATCACCGCTCCCATGGTCATGACCGTTCCGAAATCGGGCTGCAGCAGGATCAGGCCGAGCAGGAGACCGGTCACCGCGAATGCGGGCAGCAGGCCCCGCTGAAAGTCCCGGATCAGCTCCCTCCTGCCGCTGAGGTACGAGCTCAGGTAGACGACAAGCGTGAACTTCACGAACTCCGCAGGCTGGAAGGTGAGGGGACCCGCCTTGATCCACCGCCTCGCGCCGTTGACCGTCCTGCCGACGCCGGGGAAGAAGGTCGCCGCGAGCAGCGCGAAGGACACGAGCAAGAGCACGGCGACCACCTGTTTGTTCGCCAGCGTCCCATGGTCCATCCGCATGGTCGCCATCATCAAGATGAGCCCGAGCACCGCCCAGATGATCTGTCTCCGCATGAAGTACGTGGGGTCGTTGTACGCGGTGAGGGCGATCACGCTGCTCGAGCTGTAGACCATTACCACGCCGCCGGCGAGCAGCACCATCACTGCCGTAAGCAGGACCTTGTCTATGCTGCCGCGCGGTTCCATTAGCCTTTCCTTGACCCCTGACCCTGGACCCTTGACCCTGTTCTCAAAGGTTCCTCACCGCTTCCTTGAACTGCCGCCCCCGGTCCTCGAAGTCCTTGAACATGTCGAAGCTCGCGCAGGCAGGCGAGAGCAGCACGACGTCGCCGCTGGCCGCCCGCGTTGCGGCAAGCTGCACAGCCTCCCGGAGCGTCTTCGCAAGAATTGTCTCGGTTGACCCGCCGAGCGCCCGGGCCATCTTGTCCGCCGCCTTGCCGATGAGGATGAGGAGCTTCACCTTTTCCTTGAACAGCCCGGCGAGAGGGCTGAAGTCGCTCCCCTTGTCGAGACCGCCGGCGACCAGGATCACCGGCCGGGTGAACCCCTCGACCGATTTCATCACGGCGCCCACGTTCGTGCCCTTGGAATCGTTGATATAGGTCACGCCGTCCTTTTCCCGCACGAACTCGAGACGGTGTTCGAGCCCCGGGAACTCCCGGAGGACCGCGGCCACCGAGGCCCTGTCCGCTCCCGCGGCGAGCGCCGCGGCCGATGCGGCCATGGCGTTCTCGAGATTGTGCACGCCCTTGATCAGGATCTCATCGATCGTGCACACGGCCTCTCCGCGNNGGTTCTCGAAGATCCGCGCCTTGGCCTCGCCGTACTCGGTGATGTCCTTATACCGGTCCAGGTGGTCCTGGGTGATGTTCAGGACCGTCGCCACCCGGGGCCGGAAGGTGTCGATGTCCTCGAGCTGAAAGCTCGAAAGTTCCACCACGATCCAGTCCTGCCCGCGGAGCAGTTCAGGCGTTTCCGTCAGGGCGTTCCCGATGTTCCCCGCAACAAGGGTCTTTTTCCCCGCCTTCTTGAGCATGAGGCCCACGAGCGTCGTGACCGTGGACTTACCGTTCGTTCCGGTGATCCCTACGAAGGGGGCGTCGGACAGGACCCAGCCGAGCTCGAGCTCGCTGATGACCGGCACGCCGTGCCGGTGCGCCGACAGCACCTGCGGGATCTTCGGCACGCCGGGGGAAAGCACGATGAGCTCGGCCTCGACGAAGATCCGGTCCGGGTGGCCGCCCGCCTCGATCTTGATCTCCCGATGTCCGAGCGCCCGGACCTGCTCCGCGAGCTGGTCCAGCGGCTTCTTGTCCGTGATGGTCACGCTGGCGCCCAGGCCGTGGAGGGCCCGTGCCGCGGCGATGCCGCTCCGCGCCATGCCCACCACCGTCACCCGTTTGCCCGTAAAGTCCCGATGCACAGAACCTCCAAAACCTTTTCACCGCAGAGGGCGCAGAGGACGCNNCTATCCAAACCTCTGCGATCTCTGCGTTCTCCGCGGTAAAACGATCTTTACCGCAGCTTCAGCGAGCTCAACGACACCAGCGCCAGGATGATCCCCACGATCCAGAACCGGACAACAACCTTTGATTCCGGCCAGCCGAGCTGCTCGAAGTGGTGGTGGATGGGCGCCATCTTGAAGATGCGCTTTCCGGTCATTTTGTACGATGCGACCTGGAGCATGACCGATACAGCCTCGGCAACGAAGATGCCGCCGGTAATGATCAGGATCAGCTCGTGCTTGGTCACGACCGCAAGGGCGCCCAGCGCCCCCCCCAGGGAGAGGGAGCCCACATCGCCCATGAACACCTCGGCGGGATGGGCGTTGTACCACAGGAACCCGAGGCTCGCCCCCAGGAGCGCGCCGCAGAAGACGACCAGCTCGCCGCTCCCCGGGATGTACTGGATCTTGAGGTAATCGGCAATAATCCGGTTCCCGCCGACATACACGATGACGGCATTCGCCGTTGCCGCTACGGCCACGAGCCCTGCGGCAAGGCCGTCGAGCCCGTCCGTCAGATTGACGGCATTCGACGATCCCACGACCACGAGCGCCGTGAAGGGTATCATGAACCAGCCGAGGTTGATGACCAGCTGCTTCGCGAAGGGAACCGAAAGGTGCGAAACCTTGGCGTCGCCGGAGAAAGAGTACAGGAAGACGCCGATGACCAGCGACACCGCGATCTGAAGGCCGAACTTCTCGACGGCCCGCAAGCCCGTTGAACGCTTCTTCACCACCTTGAGGTAATCATCCCACAGGCCGATGCCGCCGAAGGTCAGGGTCGCAAAGAGCACAACCCATACATACTTGTTGGTCAGGTCCGACCAGAGGAGGACCGACAGGGCGATGGCTACGATCAGCAGCAGGCCTCCCATGGTGGGCGTGCCCTGCTTGGTCAGGTGGGTCTGCGGCCCGTCGTCGCGCACCTGCTGGCCCACCTTGAGCACCCGCAGCCGCCGGATGATCCCCGGGCCGAGCAGGAAGCTCACCACGAGCGCCGTGATCACCGCGCCGGCGCTGCGGAACGTCAGGTACCGGAATACATTGAACCCGGAGAACGTCTTGCTGAGCGGGTAGAGCAGGTGGTAAAGCATCAGAACCCCTCCAGAACTGTTTCCATCTTCATGCCGCGCGACCCCTTGACGAGGACCGTGTCGCCCGGCC
>JAFNGD010000266.1:3877-7150 GCA_017885365.1 Nitrospirota bacterium | reverse complement strand
GCTTGCATAGGCGATGGAGGCGCCGATCGATTCTTTCCGGAACCCGGTGTTGTCCTGAGGGACACCATTATAGGCCGTGTCTCCTTCAGTCAGATAGCTAAACGATCCCGTGCCGGTCAGTTTGTCGCCGCCGGTGCCGATATAGTAAATATAGCCCAGAGAGATGGAGGCAGATGTGCGGTCCCCCAGCTTCTTTCGTAAGGGCTCAATATATCTGCCGGGTTCACGATTGACCGATCGTTCCAGATAGGTCCCATAGCTCAGCAACAGGGATGCGTTCCATGGATTTACGGTCTTTGAAACTTGGAGATTGCCGTCGAGCCGGTAGAAGCCCCGGCCGGTAATGTCGAAGTAGCTGGTGACGTTATCATAAGGAGAAATGCCTGTCGGGACCAGCAAGTCGATGCCGATCGTGACCGATGGCACCATATCTTTCAGGCTTCGGATCTTCCAGGCAGACTTGTCATCGACAACTTCATACCAGAGGTTCAACGTAGTGTCGCCTACACCGTCTGTTCGGGACAATGCTCCTGAATAGGTATTATCGTTCCATACATAAGGGATGGTAATGCTCGTCTGCCAACGCTGGGAAATGCGTTTGGCATAGCCGAAGTTCAGACGATACTGTCGCAAGTCCGAGTTCGGCGGATCAGAAGTGACTCTCCCTTCCGGGTCCCAGTAGCCGTGGTACTTTTCGAAGTCAAAGGAAACATCGATCATGCCCTGATAGTAGCTGGGCAGCAGCAGGGCCGTTCCTCCTCCTCCACCGCAGCAGGAGCCTGCCCAGGCGGAAAGGGGAGAGAGGAGCGCGGCCCCCGTGAAGAGGGCCGCTATGATGGTAAAAAGCACGTGTCCGGGCACGAGGCGTCCTTTCTACTGAGGTGTAACCAGGAACGGTGTATACGCGTTGGTCCCGGAGGCTGCCGCGCCATCCGCGGTCTTGTTCTGTCCGTTCACTTGCAGCTTGACGTAGATCGTGGTCGTCTGGTTTGGTACAAGATCGCTGAGCCCGCTCAGAGTCCAGTGACCGTTGCCTCCGTCCACTCCGCTTACCGGAGAGGTAAATGCCGTATCCGTTGCAGCAGTGACGACCATGGACGTTACCGTTCCGGTAGGGCTGCTCAGCACGGAACCGACGGACACTGGATTGAAGTACATCATCATGTTCTCGGCATGGGCGATCAGAAGGTTCAAGGTCCCGGTGGACGCATTGACTGAGCCATCCCGGAAGAGGATATATCTCGTATACTGTGTGCCGCTCGGCATGGTGATGATATCGGCCGGTCCGTACAACCGCTGAACGATCGTGTCGGTGCCCATTGCCATGCCGACGGAGGGGTGAAAGGTTGCCGTTTCCGCCGCCATGCCGCTGCCGATCATGACCTTCAGCTCCCAGAATCCCATGTTCAGGCCCGAAGCCATGAGGTAGTAGGCTGTGCAGGTATACGTGCCGTCGTCGTTGTCGCTGTTGACTTCAACCGGCGTTGCGTGGTTCTTCGTCGACATATGCATCATCGGCATGAGTTTAAGCTGGAGGCCGGTGGCCGCCGAACTGTCGCTCCTCCGCGTGATTTTGATCTTGAACATAGCTTTGCCCACTTTGGGATTGGGCATCATCGGGTCCATCGGAAGGTATTCGACCCGGTAGGTCGGTGTCAGCGCAACCTTGGCAAACGCGAGATCACCGACCTGGTCAACGGTCAGGCCGGTCATATTGCGCACCGTATCCGACAGGCAGGTCACCAGGGCGTGTTCGAATCTGTTCATGATGTCCTCGGGGACGCTTCCTGAGCCAAGAGCCACCGTCGTGGCCCCATTTTTGCCATTCAGTGACCCATCTGCGAGGTCCTGTGCCAGTGCTTCCAGCATGTCGAACTGTTTGTCCGGAGAGAGGCCGAGGTCCATGGTCAGTCGGCTGAATACCATGGCCCGCAGTCCCGCGAGGCGCTGCGCCGTGGTGGATGAAGCGGAATAGGGGACGTTGAGGGGCGCGATGGTTGCATCGGGCGTATAACCGAAGGCCGAGGCGAACGCAGCCGCGGCTTCAGCATCCGTCTTGCCGTGGCTTCGTACGAGCCCGGCGATGATCGTTGATGACGGGTCGATGTTCACGGATGCGCTTGAGCCTATGCTTCTCGCCGGCATATACGTTTCCAGAGCGCCGGCGGTCGTCGTTGTGCCAGTCGCTTCGTCGGTGAATGTTCCGCCTCTGGAACGGAAGAGAAGGGTTCCCGTCATCGCGCTGGATGGAATGCCGATTCTGTACGTGCCGTCTGCGGTCGTATTGACCGGTCCGGCTATGGTGGTTGTGCCGGTCGAGTTCAAAACAACAACAGTTGCCCCGGAAACGGGGGCCGCATAGACAGAACCGCTGACCGTCGTTGTCTCTGCCGTTGGGATGCCGTTCGAACTGCTGGAACCGCAGCCGGCCGCCATCAGAAGGCAGCCGAGAAGGATCCCAAGACTATACTTTCCCCGATAGTTCATTGTTTTGATCCTCTCTTTCAAGAATTACTGCTTTAATAGATCGCGGATCTCCTGATCGTAGATCCGTGAAAAACCTTTTTCATATCCGCTGTGCCGGTGCTTCATAACGCCTTCCCGGTCGATGATGAAGATCGTCGGGAGACCGGATAACCGGTAAGCTTCAGCCGTCTCGCCTTTGCTGTCGATCAGGATGGGAAATTTGACGGGAGTCTTCCGGAGAAAGGCAGCAACGCGGGCTGGAGATGCATCCACGTTGATCCCGATGACAGCGAAGCCCTGGTCCTGGTACTTGTTGTACAGCTGTTCCAACTCAGGAAATCCCTCTCTGCAGGATGCGCACCAGGACGCCCAGAAAGTGAGCAGCAGGATTTTTCCCGCGAAATCCTCCAGCGTTACCACCGCCCCCGCAGCATCAACAAGACGGAAGTGAGGTGCTTTCGTTCCTGCCTGCTCAGCGTTGGCAATGAACGGCTGCATGATGAGCATCAATGCCGATAGTGCGATGATTTTCAAAAAGAACTTCAAATAAGTGGCCCCGCTTCAGAAATACCGACGTACGGGAAATAGTGGCGTTTCCGAAGCAGGACCGAGCGTGAAAGGGGAGATACATCTCATCAGCGCATGCATCGGCTTGCAGGACAATGCACGAACGCAATGAGCGTGTTGCTACGCATGGACCCGCTGTTTCGGAACTGCTGGTTGTGAGGAGATTAGGACCGGGGAGGATGTTCGTTACGGGTGGTGAGGATCAGTTCGGTAAAAAGAGGGTTGCCTGGTTCATGGTTC
>JAFNGD010000266.1:0-3867 GCA_017885365.1 Nitrospirota bacterium | reverse complement strand
GTGAGCGTGAAGAGGGTCATCGGTGCGAGGACCGTGAACGCGAAGACGATGAGAAGTATGACGGATACCCATTTCATGATCATAATTTTAGCGGCTTCTTCCATCTCTGTCAACCGCTAGTTCAAATTTGAGGTGTCTGTGTATGGTACATACCAAAAAGTAACACACTTTTGCGGTAAGTTCGACATTGCCGCATATAACGATCACGTGAGAGCGGCTTTCCGGTACTGATCAGGGCAGCATGCTGCACTGCACAATACCTGTTTTGTTTGACTAAAAAGGACGGGGACTCGCGTCCCCGTCCTGAGAATGTTGCCTTACCGGCATTTTGTGCTACTTGATCGATACCGCCCTGGTGGTCTCGTAGAACAGGTACTGGTCCTTGTTCACCGTGCCGGTCCTCGGGTCGCCGCCCGCCGGCATGTACCAGAGCTTCACGTTCACATCCATCTCCTTCGCCTTGATGTCGCGGACCTTCTTGCCGTCCTTCTCCACGTCCTCATAGGGGAACTTGATCTCGAAGGTCTCCGTACGGGTCTGTCCTGGCTGGATGGCCGTGTCGCGGAGCATGCCCGACTTGCGGAAGGGGCCGTACACCATCTTGTCGCCCCTGCCGTAGGCCGGGGATTGGGGCATGTAGATCTTTGAATCGTAGAACACTTCCTTGCCGTCCTTGGTCTTTGCGGTCACTTCCAGGACCGCTCGATTCGGGGACGGTCAGCCGTCGGGGATGCGGTGCCCCGCGTTGCTCGTCAGCTTGACCTGCACCGCAGCCGTAGGAATGTTCTCGCCCGCTTTGAAGAGGACCTGGTAGCCTTTGGCCTGGACCTCGACGTCCACGGCGTTCTTGGCAATCACGGGATCGCGGTACGAGGGCATGAGGTGCCCGGTCTTGTGCTTCGTCATGTGACATTCCTGACAGGTCTCAGGCACGACGCCCACGCTCGCCACGTAGTTGTGCAGGTAGCTCCCGTACAAGGTCGCGCACTGAGTCGGGTTCGCAAGCTCGAAGTTCGGTCCCAAGCCATGGCACTGGCCGCAGATGATGGACTCCTTCATGATCGGGCTTTTCTTGAGCGCCGTGAACATCTTGTCGCCGTGGGCGCCTTCCTTGTTCCCGTAGATAGCGTTCGGCTCGGGTTCTCCGTCCACGAGCTTGTGCACCAGCGCCTTGCGGTTGTGGCAGATGATGCAGTTGATGTTGACCTTCTCCAGGGTCGCTGTGTCACTGTCGATCACCGCCTTGGCGATCTGCTGGGCAACCTCATCCGTGGCGTCCTTGAGCTGCGGAAGGTGGCACTTCAGGCAGTGCAGCATATGCTCGACCTTGATGTCCTTCACCTCTTTGATGCCCGATTTCGCCCATTCCTTCATCATTCCGTCCAGGATGGCCGTCCTGATCGTGGCCATGGTCCTCCCGGTGCCGATGAGGGAGCGGGCATGGATGGACTTCTCCCATTCCCCGAACTCCTTGGCATGACACTTCTTGCACGATGATACGTCATACATCTTTGCGAGCTCGTCGACGGTTGTCGCCTTCTTTTCCTGCGCTGCCGTCACCCCGGTCAGCAGGAACGTTGCGAGGAAAAGTGCTGCTGCGGCTTTCGTAACTCTCATGCGATTCCTCCTTTCTGCGGGATTGTGAAACCATATACTCATTTTATCAAAAACAGCCGTTATGCGAGAAGATCTGGCGCCTCTCTTAGGAAAAGATACTGCAATAAAATGCGGTCAACTTTGAAAAAGATGACTTTGATTATCCTCTATAATGACACGAGATTTCCGGAGCGCCCCGGTCGTCACGGACAATAATATCCTGCGACCGATCACCGGTCCCAGCAGGATGGAAATGGTTCGTTCGCCCGATGCTCTCGTTTCCTGTTGTGGATCAAGAACGCGGCGCATTCCCGCTCAAATCGTTATTGACACCTCCCGGTAAATACGGTACTTTTACACATGAACGGCATTATTCTCGCAGGCGGTGAGAACCGGCGCATGGGCACGGACAAGGCCTTTCTCGAGATCGACGGCAGGCCGCTGGTCGAGCATATCCTCGACCTGTTCTCGACGCTGTTCACAAGGACCATAGTCGTGACGAATACGCCGGACCGCTATCGGACCTATGGCGTCGAGGTAACGAGCGATGCCCTTGATATCCGCGGCCCGCTGACGGGGATCTATTCGGGGCTGCTCAGGTCGAGCGATGAATATAATTTCATCGCAGCCTGCGACATGCCCTTTCTGAACCCCCGGCTCATAGCGTACATGGGCGAGATCGCAGCAGGACAGGATGCCGTGGTCCCGATGTTCGACGGTTTCCTGGAGCCCCTCCACGCTGTCTACCGCAAGGGCATCCTCCCGGCCATCGAGACGCAGATCCGGAAGCAGGACCGCAGGATCCGGGGACTTTTTGATCATATTCAGGTCAGGTATATAACAGAAGAAGAGATCGTCCGATTCGATCCGCTGAAACGGTCGTTCAGGAATTTAAATACGCCGAAGGAGTATAAGGAGGCTGTATGTTCGGACTTGGAATGCCGGAATTGATCGTAATCCTGGTCATCGTGATCATCATCTTTGGCGCCAGCCGCCTTCCGCAGCTGGGCGAGGGCCTCGGCAAGGCCATCAAGGGATTCAAGAAGGGCATATCGGAAGCCAACGAAGCTGGCAAGGACAAGAACAAGCCTGATACCAAGGCATAACTCAGAAAGCGGGTACCGGCAATGAAATGGGTGCTCGCAGAGCATCATGCAGGGGCCGTTAAGCTGCTTGCGGACCAGGCCGGCATCCACCCGCTCATCGCGCGGCTGATGGTCGCGCGGGGGATCACCGATGCCGCCGCTGCAATTTCCTTCCTCTCCAGTGACCTTTCCACGCTCTCCGATCCCCGAGTCCTCCTCGGCATGGACAAGGCCATCGACCGCATCAGTCACGCGATCTCGTCACGGGAGTCCATCGTCGTTTACGGCGATTACGATGTCGACGGCGTGACCGGCGCCGCGCTGCTGTTCCTGGCGCTGCGGGAGCTGGGCGCAAGGGTCGAAAGCTACATCCCGGACCGGATGACCGAGGGGTACGGCCTGAATGCCGATGCCCTGGGCCGCATCAAGGCCTCCGGCGCGGCACTCGTCATCACCGTTGATTGCGGGATCAGCGCCGTCAAACAGGCTGCCGCTGCCCGGGATCTCGGTCTCGACCTCATCATCACCGACCACCATGAATCGGCTGCGGTCCACTGGCAGGGGCCGTCACCGGCGCCGGGCGTTCTCCCCGAGGCATTTGCAATCATCCATCCCGGGCTGGTCCAGCCCGGAACTGCCGATGCCGTCCGGGAGAGCGTCGGCGTGCTCACCGGCGTGGGCGTGGCCTTCAAGCTGGCACAGGCGCTCGCGGATGCGCCTGCCGATGATGAACGCATGAAGCAGTATCTCGACCTGGTGACCCTGGGGACCATTGCCGATATCGGCAGGCTCACGGGAGAGAACCGGGTCCTGGTGCGGCATGGGCTGGATATCCTCTCGTCGGAACCGACGCGCCTCCGGCCTGGTATTGCAGCGCTGAAAGAGGTCGCGAACCTGAACGGCAAGAAGGTGACCGTCGGGACCGTGGGCTTTACCCTGGCTCCCCGGATTAACGCGAGCGGGAGGCTGGAGCGGGCGGACACGGCCTTCCGGCTCATGACCACGGATTCGGCCGACGAGGCACTTCAATTGGCGACGATGCTGGATCGGGTCAACCGTGAACGCCAGGCGGTCGAGGAGGCCATCTGGGGGTCGGCACGGGAGCTCTGCCTCCAGGCGGACATGGCGAACACCGGCGCCTTCATCCTGTCATCGGATGATTGGCATCCCGGCGTGATCGGGATCG
>JAFNGD010000265.1 GCA_017885365.1 Nitrospirota bacterium | reverse complement strand
GGAGATGAAGCACGCCGAAAAGATCGCTGAGCGGCTCTTCTACTTCGACGTTGCGCCCACCACCAAGCCGAACCCCATCGCCAAGGGCGGCACGCCCGAGCAGATGCTGAAGGCCGACGTACAGGCCGAGGAAGAGGCGATCACCCTGTACAAGGACATCATCAAGCAGGCCATCGCCGAGAAGGACGAGACCACGCGGCTCCTGTTCGAGCAGATCCTCTCAGACGAAGAGCGTCATCACGACACCTTCACCACCCTGCTCGGCCAGTAGGACCGTCTTCTCATCTATAACAAAAAGGCAGGCGCATGCGCCTGCCTTTTGCCTTTCCTTGTCTCCCTGTCTCCGCGTCCCCGTGTCTTACCTGCCTACGGCATCTTGAACTCCCGGCCCGCCATCCTCACGGTCAAGACCGGGCAGGACGACTTGCGGACGACCTTCTCGGCTGTGCTGCCGAAGAGCATGTGGTCGATGCCGGTCCTGCCGTGCGTCCCGATGACGATCATGTCCGCGTTCTTTTCCTTCGCCGTCCTGATGATCTCCACGAACGGCACACCCCGCACGACCGCCTGCTCCACGTCCTTCACCTTCACCGCGGCCTCTCCAGCCCATTTCTCCATCTCTCTTGTGGCGCTCTTTTGCATGTCCTCCACGAGGTCAGCCGCGGATATCGAAGAGGGGATATACCACTCGGCGATGCTGATGTCCTGGATGACGTAGAGGAGGATGAGCTTTGCCTTGTAGTCCTGGGCCAGGGAGATGGCGTAGTCCATGGCCGCCCGGGCGCCCTGAGAGAAATCGGTCGGGAAAAGGATGGTCTTGATCTGCATAGAGGCCTCCTTGGTCGGCGGTAGTTACGATTCAAGTGTATCGCGGGAAGCGGGAACTGTCAAATTCGCTTGCATGCTGCGCGGGCGCCGTGCGTGAGATTGTCAGGTACGGGAAAACCTGCTACAATTTCAATATCTTCGTCTCGTAACTTCATCCCTTGCGGGAGGCGTCCATGAACACGACCTCGCTGGCGCTCGTTGTCGGCATGGCGGCACTGCTCTTTTCCCCGGCGGCCGCCGCCGGCCGGGAGATACCGGTCTATCCGGGCGCGAAGCTCGTTCTGGAGCCAGAGCCGGGTGAGGAGCCGGCATGCTGCGATTTCTCGACCCGCGACGCATTCGAGAAGGTCATCGCGTTCTACGAGAAGGCGCTCAGGGTAAAGGGCCTCGAGCCTCGGGCGTTCGGCCAGAAGTACCCCCACCTGAAACACCATACCGACGCTCTGCTTCAGCAGATGCCTGCGGGAATGAAAATCAGGATCTTTCCGCTCTCCGAGATGGCCTTCCAGAGCCAAAAGGGGGTGGAGATCTTCGAGGTCACCGGCACGGCCGCCGGCGCCCGGTTCAATCTGGGAAGGGCACAGCTCACGGAGCAGGACCGCCACTTTGCCGATGAGTGTGAGCTGGGCACTGTTGCGAATGAGCGCCGCACGCAGGCCGGTGGTTCGCGCGCCGTGAGCACGGCCCAGCTCAAGGCGGCGCTGCCGCCCCGCCCGCCTGCCGGATTCACTGCCGATGCAGTGCATGCCAGTACAAGCAGCGGATCGGCATTTGTCCAGGCGTCCTATGAGAAGCAGATCAAAGCAGCAGGTCCGGGAGCGTACGATGCTGCGGTGACCGTGAGCATCGATGTCCAGATCACCGATGTGACCGCAGCGCCTGAAGAGGGGCGCGAGCGGATCATGGTCCGGGACGCGGGCGACCGGAAGATCCTCGTGCGAAGATCGCATCCCGGGAAGGAGCGGATCGACCGGGACGGGAAGGAATGCCAGGACAGCGAGATCGTGTTCCTGGTGCACGACCGGTTCCTTGTCGAGGTCCGGGGCTCCGGCGTCTGTGACCTCCCCCTGCTCCGCTCGCTGATCGACAGCATGGACCTGGGCGCCCTGCCCAGGTGACCGCGTCTTGCGTGGACCCTTGAACGACAGGAGGACGAAGCATGAAACGAGTGATCGTGATCGCAGTTGCTGTGCTGGCGCTGGCCGTGGGTGTCGCCGGCGCCGAGGAGAAGTTCGGTGTGCCGGTCTATCCCGGGGCGAAGTACGACGCCGAGACATCGAAGGCCGTCAAGGACATGATGCAGATGGAGGCGGCGTGCTACCGGACCGTCGACCCGGTCGCCAAGGTGGCGGTGTTCTATCAGAAGCAGGGGTTGAGCAGCATGGGGGATGTGACCAAGGAGGGGGCGTTCTTCAAGAAAGGGAAGATTGACGTCACCCTACAGTCGCCCTGGATGCACATGAGGACCGGCGCAATGATGAAGGACACACTCATCTCGATCGTGCAGAACAAGGAGTGACGCCCAACGAACGGAATACCCGGCCCGTGGATACTGCCGCGGGCTTTTTTGTGCAACCGCAGCAAAGTACTGAAAAAAGCCTAAAAAACCGTTGACAATCATTCGCCAGACTGTTATAAAATACCCTCTATGCTGCAAACCACAGAAAAAATATGGATGGACGGGAAATTCGTTCCCTGGAACGATGCCAAGGTCCATGTCCTCGCCCACACGCTCCACTACGGCACCGGTGTGTTTGAGGGCATCCGTTGCTACAAGACGGATTCGGGCTCGGCGGTGTTCCGACTGAAGGAGCACGTGGACCGGCTCTTCGGCTCCATGCACATTCTCCAGATGGATTGTCCCTTCACCCGCGAACAGGTGTTCGATGCCATCCTCGAGACCATCCGGGTGAACAAGATCGATGCCTGCTACATCCGGCCGCTGGCGTTCATCGGCTACGGCGCCATGGGGGTCTTTCCCAAGGAGAACCCCGTCAACGTGATCATTGCGGTCTGGCCCTGGGGCAGCTATCTGGGCGATGAGGGAATGAAGAACGGCATCCGCGTAAAGATCTCGTCCTTCAGCCGGCCCCATATCAACGCCACGATGGTCCGCGCCAAGACGGTGGCCAATTATGCGAATTCGCTCCTTGCCAAGCGCGAGGCGCTCAAGGATGGGTACGACGAGGCCGCTCTGCTCGATACCGACGGCTACGTTGCCGAGGGGAGCGGAGAGAACATCTTCATGGTGCGGAACGGCAAGATCAAAACACCGCCGCTCACCGCGATCCTTGAGGGCGTCACCCGGGACACCATCATTCAGCTGGCGCAGAAACACGGCATCCCCCTCGTGGAGGAGCGTTTCACCCGGGACGAGCTCTACCTCGCCGACGAAGCGTTCTTCTCCGGCACTGCCGCGGAGATCACGCCGATCCGCGAGGTGGACAACCGGAAGATCGGCGCCGGCAGGCCGGGACCGATTACCCAGAAGCTCCAGGCGGCGTTCTTCGACATCGTCCACGGCCGCGACAAGAATCATGCAGCATGGTTGACGCCGGTCAAGAAATAACCTTCTCACAAGTGCCGAAGTGGTGGAATTGGT
>JAFNGD010000264.1:2194-3136 GCA_017885365.1 Nitrospirota bacterium | reverse complement strand
AGATCCAGACCATGGTGGGAGATGCCCGGCCGCCCGACACGCCGCTTGAGCGGCAGATGGACCACCTGGGCGTCCAACTGGTCTATATCACCTGCACGGTATGCGGCATCGTGTTCATCGTTGGCCTGCTGCGCGGATACGGTTTTCTCCAGATGCTGAAGACCTCCATCGCCCTTGCCGTGGCCGCCGTACCTGAGGGGCTTCCGACCGTCGCGACGACGACCCTCGCGCTCGGTATCAAGCGCATGCGGGGAATGAACGTGCTCATCCGCCACCTTGACGCCGTTGAAACGCTCGGCTCGGTCGAGACCATCTGTCTTGACAAGACCGGCACCATCACCATGAACAAGATGTCGGTGGTCCGGATCCATGCGGGCATGCGCCGTCTCGATGTGGTTGACGGCAGTATCCTGGCGGACGGGAAAAGCATCAATCCCTATACGAACGAGGATGTCCTCCGTCTGCTTCATCTGTCCGTGCTCTGCAATGAATCGATGGTATCGGGGCGGGAAGGGGACTATGTCGTCGAGGGGTCTTCGACGGAGAACGCCCTGGTGAACCTTGCGCTCAGCGCCGGCGTCGATGTCAACGCGCTTCGGGCCCAGCACCCCATCGTGAAGCTGAACCATCGCTCCGAAGACCGGCATTATATGAGCACTGTACACCGCTCAAATGACCAGCAGCGGCTCATGGCCCTCAAGGGCAGCCCGTCCGATGTGCTGACGCTTTGCAAATGGTACGTCAAGGACGGCCGGCAACTGGAGCTGGACGACAATGTCCGCGCGGTCTTCGAAGGGGACAACGAACGGATGGCCGGAGAGGCGCTCCGCGTGCTGGCCGTTGCGTACGCCGTGACCAATGAAGACACCCTGCGCAGCGACGAGATCATCCGGCAGGGGCTCGTCTGGGTGGGCCTCGTCGGCATGGCGGATGTGGTCAGGC
>JAFNGD010000264.1:0-2183 GCA_017885365.1 Nitrospirota bacterium | reverse complement strand
ACAAGCTCCAGATCGTCCAGGCGCTTCAGTCGGCAGGCAAGGTCATCGGCATGACCGGCGACGGCATTAACGATGGACCGGCGCTCAAGGCGGCTGATATCGGGATCGCGCTGGGACACACGGGGACCGATGTGGCGCGGGAAGTGGCGGACGTGGTCCTGGAAGATGACAACCTGGAGACCATGGTCGTGGCCATCAGCCAGGGGAGGACGGTCTACAATAATCTGCGGAAATCGGTNNATGATCATGTTCACTGCTCTTGCCGCCGGCATGGGGCAGCCGTTCAATGTCATGCAGCTTCTCTGGATCAACATGATCTCGGACATCTTCCCCGGCATAGCACTTGCCCAGGAGCCGCCTGAACCCGACGTGCTCCTGCGGCCTCCCCGCAGTCCCGAGGAACAGCTCATCAATCCGTCGGACTACAGAAGGCTCTTCTTCGAGGCATCCACCATCTCGGCCGGGACGCTGGCTGCGTACGGCTACGGAGTCCTTCGCTATGGGCAGGGGCCCCAGGCCAGCAGCATGGCTTTCACGAACTTCGTCACGGCAGGGCTCCTGCATGCCATCAGCCACCGTTCCGAGACCCACAGCATCTTCGATGCCGACCGGCTTGAACCGAACAACTATCTCACCGTCGCCCTGGTCGGTTCGCTGGGAGTACAGTCGCTAACCCTGTTCGTGCCGGGCCTGCGGAGCTTCCTGGGCATGGGCCCGCTGAATCCCTTCGACCTGGCAGTCTCGATCGGGACCGCAGTCGCTCCCTTGCTCATCAACGAAGCGACAAAGAAGATCGCTGCTCCGCCGCTCGTGCTGAATGGCAGTTCAACGGCCCGGGTGCCGGTTCCGGGAATGAACGGCAATCATATTTTTGCGGTTACCTGAGCATGCATAGTGCAGGGAGAGGTTCAAATGAAAAAAGACTTCATGTTCACCTCTGAGTCAGTGACCGAAGGTCATCCTGACAAGCTCTGCGATATCATCAGCGACGCAGTCGTCGACCATGTGCTGCAGAAGGACCCTTACGCGAAGATCATATCGGAATGCGCTGTTTCAACGGCCATCGTTTTCATCGCGGCCCGGTTTGCGACCCCGGCCAGGGTCGATTTCGCCAATATTGCGCGGCAGGTCATAAGCCAGGTCGACTATGACGAACGGGTCTTCAATGCAAAGACCTGCAGCGTCATAACGAGCCTCACCGAGGTGCCGTCGGACGGACGGGCTGAGGTCGATGAACGGAACCTGGACGAGGAGGCGATCGAACGCATTCTCGCGCGAAATCAGGTGACGGTTTTCGGTTTCGCCTGCGATCAGACCGCGGCCTTCATGCCGCTTCCCATCTGGCTCGCCCACCGTCTTGCTCGGAAGCTCGTGTCCGTGCGGCTCCAGAAGACGCTCGATTATCTTGCACCCGACGGCAAGACCCAGGTGGGCATTGAATATCGTGACGGCAGACCGTCGCGCGTTCACAGCATCACCCTTATTGCAAGTCAGAAGCGGGCAGCCGTCAAAGGCGGTCCCGATGCCAAAAGGCTGGAGGACGATATCCGGGAGACGGTGCTGAACCCGGTTTTTCAGGATGAGGAGATCAAGCCGGACGTGCGAACCCGGATCTTCGTCAACCCGGATGGAGCCTTTATCGGCGGCGGTCCGGCGATACACTCCGGGTTGACTGGACGTAAAAACGCTATTGATACATACGGTGAGTATTCCCGTATCAGCGGAGCGGCCTTAAGCGGAAAAGATCCGTCGAGGATCGACCGGATCGGCGCCTATGCCGCCCGGTATGCTGCAAAGAACGTCATCGCTGCCGGACTTGCAACCTCCTGCGAGGTGCAACTTAGCTATTCCATCGGTTTTCCACGGCCGGTGAGCATCCAGGTGGAAACCTTCGGGACCGGGAAAGAATCTGATCAAAAAATAGCCGATCTCGTTGAGAAAAATTTCGACTTTCGACCAGCAGGGATCATACGCCAGTTCAACCTCCGATACCTCCCCTCTCAGATCAAGGGAGGTTTTTATCGCAAACTTGCAGCGTACGGTCATGTAGGCAGAATGGATATCGGCCTGCCTTGGGAATTGACGGACAAGGCACATTTCCTGAAAGGGTGAGGAAGGCATACGGAAGGGCCGGCGAACCATGCATGAGACAGAGGAAAAACACATAAAAGGCCAGACGCTCG
>JAFNGD010000263.1:818-3618 GCA_017885365.1 Nitrospirota bacterium | reverse complement strand
CGGGCGGCCCAGATCAAAGGACATCGCACCTCGCTTACAGCAGTCCTTCCAGTATCTCCCCCGCATCCTTCACGAACTTCGGACAAACCGTTCTGAACAGGTCCCGTTGCCGCACAGCGGCGATCCCTTCCGGCGTGCTCACGTCGACTCCGAGCAGTTCCCTGCAGAGCAGTTTTCCGTTCCTCGCCTTGAACTGCTCCATGAACTCCTGCGCCAGGGCATAGGACCGCTCCCGGCTGTCATCGTCATCCTTCTTCGTCTTCGCGTGATTCAGCCCGATGACCATGAGCGCGCCGGTCACGGACCCGCAGGTCTCGCCGGTCCGCGCCATGCCCGCACCGAAAGCCCCGGCGACTCTGAGCGCTGTTTCGCGGTCCAGACCGGACCGCCTGCCGTACACCGACAGGATTGCCTGTGCTCAGGAAAAGCCGTCAAGAAAAGTTGCAAGCGCCTGTTCTATTTTGCTTTGCTCGGTCATGATCGCACTAATTCCGACTGATGAAATGAAGACGGCGAGGAAGGAAAGTTCTCCTGACTCCTGACTCCTGACTCCTGACTCCTGTCTCCTGTCTTCTTACTTCTTCCCCCTGATCCTATAATACCGCTCCATCTCCTCGAGATAC
The DNA here is from genome assembly GCA_017885365.1 of Nitrospirota bacterium. The sequence goes on along the minus strand of JAFNGD010000263.1, from coordinate 2,995 downwards.
CGCTTCTTGTCCACTGCCGGCACCTCGATGCCCTCGCCGGAACTTCCCTCCTCGGTGAAGAACCGCTCCGGCAGGAGGTCGTCGGCGTGCGTGAATCCGTTCCGCTCGTTGTACTCCCGCTCCAGGCTGATGATCTCCTCGCCGGTCTTCATCAGCCCCTGCCCCGTGTAGGGGACACCGGTGGCGCCGGCCAACAGCTGGGCATATTCCTCGATGGACGCGCCGAGGAAGGCGAACTTGCAGACCGAAAGCGAGTCGACGATGGCGTTCGTGTCCTCGGAGATCTTGATGAGCCGGGCCTTGCCGTCAAAGCTGAACCGGTCCGTTGCAACGGGCTTCCTGAGTATCTCCTGGCTGATCGGATAGGCGCGGAGATGACAGGCGCCGCGGTTTGACGTGCCGTACGCCAGGGCCATGCCGTAGGAGCCCCGCGGGTCGTAGGCAGGCATTTCAAGGCCTTTCACGCTCATGGAAAGGCCGGGTTTGCCGATGGACGCACAGTACCGCTTCGAGCCTTCGGCCAGTTTGTCCCCCTCCCCCTCACGGTAAGCGATCTTCCTGACCATGTCGAGGATGTCTTCGGAAATGAGGAACTCCCCCCGCGCCTCGCCGTAGGCCGCTATGGTGGCGGCCGTAGAGATCGTGTCCAGTCCCATGTTGTTGCACAGGATGTTGGCGCGGATGATGGATTCCGCGTCGGGGTTGGCGTTCAGGGCGCCGAAGTGCGACAGCGTCTCGTACTCGGGGATGGGCTTGCCGCAGGTGGTGAGCTTCTTGCACTGGATGGGGCAGATTGCGCAACCTTCCTTCTTGAAGCCGAAGGCCTTCTTGAGGCTGGGCCCGGAGTAGAGATGGGCCTGCGCATACCAGGTCTTCCGAAAGTTCTCCGTCGGCGCCATCCGGCGCTGATCCACGATGTCCACGAGCGCCGACGTGCCGTACTCGGCCAGACCCAGCTCGCCCATGACCACGGGCGAGGCACGCAGCAGCCGCATGACATCGTCATAGGCCCGTTTGAAGAGTTCCTGGTCTGCAATTGCCGGCTTCTTCGAGCCGTCAGTGACGGTGATGGCTTTGAGCATTTTCGCACCCATGAGCGCGCCCATGCCGCCCCTGCCAACGGAGTTCGCGCCGCCGACCATGATATTCGCCATCTTGACCAGCCGTTCGCCGGCCGGGCCGATGCTGGCCACCTCGCCATCGCCTTCGAGACGCTTGTTTACCTCGATGCACCCCTGCCCCCAGAGCCACGAGGCTTCCTTGATGAGGGCGCGGCCGTTACTGATCTCGAGATAGACCGGGTCCTGCGCCTTGCCAATGACCATGACTGCATCGAAGCCTGCCTGCTTGAGCTTGAGCGGGAAGGTGCCGCCCACCGAGGAATCGAAGATCGTGCCCGTGAGCGGCGAACGGGAGACTACGGACATGCGGGACGAGGTGGGCGCGGCAGTGCCGCAGAGCGGCCCCACGGCGAAGATGAGCGGCATCCGTTCGTCAAAGGGGTCGAGGGTGATGAAGTCCTTCATCAGATGGACGCCCAGTCCCCTGCCGCCGAGCCAGGTCCGGAGCGTCTCCTCCGGCAGGTCCTCGATCCGCACCCGGCGCGTGGAGAGGTCCGCGACCAGCATCTTTCCGTGCCATGCGTGCATGCGGGATGATACCCTTTTTCGGAAAGCAAGGTCAAATCAAAAAGGGAAAGGTCGAGAGCCGGAAAAGGAGTATACTGGGAAGACCGATCGGCCATGGATACCCAGATCTTCTTCCTCATCAACCACGGCATGGCGAACCCGCTGTTCGACATGCTCATGCCGGCCCTGACGCACCAGGGCTACCTGCTTGCGATCCCCCTGGCGCTCTTCGTCCTTTACAGCGGAACCCGGCAGAGGACCTCAGGCGACAGGCCCTTTGCCGCTGCCGCGTTCGCAGCCATCATCATCGCCATCCTCGCCGTTCCCCTGGCCGACGCCCTGGGCAACCTCCTCAAGACGATCATCATGAGGCCCCGCCCCTGCCAGGCCCTTGAGGGCGTACGACTCCTGGTCACATGCTCCTCGTCATTCTCCCTTCCTTCGAGCCACGCCACAACGTCCTTCGCCTTCGCCGTGCCGCTCTTCGTCCTGACGCGGCCGTTCCTGCCGCTCACCTGGCGGCTCGCGCCGCTGCTGCTCGCCCTGTCG
>JAFNGD010000263.1:591-776 GCA_017885365.1 Nitrospirota bacterium | reverse complement strand
AAAACAAACACGAACAAGACCAACTAAAATATTCATCTCTCGCAAAGCCGCTAAGCCGCAAAGAAAGAAACAGCTTTCGGCTTTTTGCGTTTCTTTCGTACCTTTGCGCCATTGCAAGAGAGACAGGAATCTGCTCTTGATTTACTGAGGTCTTTGGACTCAGTGGAGACTAACGATTGGTTTTC
>JAFNGD010000263.1:0-532 GCA_017885365.1 Nitrospirota bacterium | reverse complement strand
CCTTTCTTTGTGTTCTCTGCTTTGCGTAAGATATGAAGTTGGTTTTGCCTTTCCCAGCGCTCTCTGCGACTCTGCCCGAGATGCTTTCAGGACTTCCCACACTGGTGAGCACGCTACTTCGTCACCACCACGATGCCGGCCTCGGTGATCAGGCAGCCGCGTTCCCGGTCCGCCTCGTGGTCGAAGCCGATCTCCATGCCTTCGGGGATGACGATGCCCTCGTCGATGATGGCCTTCCGGATCTTCGCCTTCCTGCCGATCTGCACGTTGTCGAACAAGATGGAGTCCTCCACCAGGGCATAGCTGTTGACGCGGCACGACGGCCCCAGGATGGACCGGCGCACGACGCCGCCGCTGGTGACGCAGCCGCCGCAGACCAGGGAATCGAGATTGTGGCCGCGCCTCCCCTCGCTGTCGAAGACGGTCTTGGCAGGCGGGAGGTTCCCCTGGTTGGTCAGGATGGGCCACTGGTAGTTGTAGAGGTTCAGCTGGGGCGTGACGCTGATGAGGTCCATGTTCGCCTCGTAGTAGG
>JAFNGD010000262.1:1512-4242 GCA_017885365.1 Nitrospirota bacterium | reverse complement strand
CAGCATCGAAAGAACGGCTTCCTCTGCCGCAGTGAACCGCTTGAGCCTTGCAAAGGAGGGATCCACCTATGCGCGCCAACGTTCCCGAGACCCATGATCTCACCCACACGGTCCTGTCGGTGCTCTCCATCGGCATCCTCATTGCGGCAAGCTTCTGGATCCTGAGCCCCTTTCTGATCTCCATTATCTGGGCGGCCGTGGTCGTCATTGCCACGTGGCCGGTCCTGGAAAGACTCGAGGCGCGGTTCGCGAAGAAGCGTTGGCTTGCCGTGGTACTGATGACGCTTGCCCTCCTGCTCATCATCCTCATCCCGATAACGCTCGCCATCATTACCATCGTCGATAATGCGGGTACTATTGCCGAGCAAGCCAGGTCCCTATCTACCTTCTCCCTGTCAGCGCCTCCGGATTGGCTCGAGCGTATTCCTCTGGCGGGAGAGAAGCTTGCAGCCCGATGGAGCGCCTTTGCCGCGCTAAGCCCCGAGGAGCGCTCGGCCAGCGTGGTCCCCCATGCGCGCAAGGCGCGCGAGTGGTTCGTGGCGCAGGCCGGGAGCATGGGCATGACCCTGGTGCATTTCCTGCTGACCGTTATCATCGCGGCGATCCTGTACGCGCAGGGAGAGGTCGTCCGAGAAGGGATTCTGAACTTTGCCCGGCGATTGGCCGGTTCACGGGGCGAGGCGGCCGCGGTCCTCGCGGGCAAGGCGGTGCGGGGCGTCGTGCTGGGGGTCGTTCTGACGGCGCTCATACAGGCGGCAGTGGGGGGCGTCGGGCTGCTCATCACCGGTGTTCCGGCGGTGGCGTTGCTGACGGCGGTGATGTTCATGCTCTGCCTGGCCCAGATCGGGCCGTTCCTGGTCCTGGTCCCGGCGGTCATCTGGCTCTACTGGTCAGGCCAGCCCGTCTGGGGGACGGTGCTGCTCGTCGTTACGGCCGTTGCCGGCACTATTGATAATGTCGTCCGCCCGTTCCTGATCAAGAAGGGAGCTGGCCTTCCGCTCCTGCTTATCTTTTCCGGGGTTATCGGCGGCCTCATTGCCTTCGGGATCATCGGTCTCTTCATCGGGCCGGTGGTCCTGGCCGTCACCTACACGCTCCTCAAGGCATGGGTGAAGGGAAACGGGCAGGATGAAGAGACGGCTTCGGAAAACGGGTGATCCCGAGTTCCGGTGCGGACCGAATACCCGAACACGGGAATGTGCGCGGTCACAGCGTGGCGATGCGCTAATCTGGAGAAAAACATCTGAACGTCGGAAACGCAGGAGCTGAAGTGTTCTTAGGGAACAATGAACGGTGACCCCCGATCGATATAAGAGATCTAAAAAAGAGGTTTGCCAATGAGACGATCCCTAGTAACGATGTTGGTGCTGGCTGGCGCGGTTCTGTTGTTTGCCGGAGGATGCATGAAAGCCGGGCCCCCATGGCCTGCGATCACCGAGCAACCCACCGGTGTTCACATGCCGGGACGATGGGTGTGGGCTGAACTGTTCACTGACAATGTAAACGTAGCGAAGACATTCTACCAGGAGGTCTTCGGCTGGAAATTCGAAAGCACCGGGGCGGGCAAGGACGCCTACACGCTGGTCCGCGCCGACGGCCGGCCGATCGCCGGGATCGTCCATTATGCGAAGCCTGCTGATGCTGCCCGGGCCGGGCGGTGGCTGGCGTTCATGTCCGTTCCCGACGTGGCTGGCGCAGCTTCACTGACGAACAATGCCGGCGGCAAGGTCATCGCAGCACCCCGCGTGATCCCCGGTCGCGGCGAGGTCGCTGTCCTCGCGGACCCCGAGGGCGCGCTGTTCGGTGTGATCCGTTCTTCTGCCGGCGATCCGCCCGACATATTCCCGGCATTCAATTCCTGGCTCTGGCTCGAGCTTTGGTCAAAGGACGCGTCGCGGATGGCGGATTTCTATGGCCCTATTGGTGCCTACACAATATCCCGTCAGGAAGGGTCCGGAGACCGGCCCGAACTGCATCTGATAGCGGGCGGATATCCGCGGGCCGGCGTTCTGCAGATCGAACGCGCGGACGTACCGTCCACATGGCTGCCCTATGTGCGCGTGAAGGACCTGCTGCAGACAGTTACCGCGGTCGAGCGCGCCGGAGGACGGATCATTGTGCCGCCGAGCCCGGAGATACGGAACGGGAAGGTGGCCGTATTCCTTGACCCGTTGGGCGTTGCGGTGGCTGTGGCAGAATGGAAGGATGAAAGCGAAGAGGAGGGCAAGCCATGAGGACTCATGCTGTCAGAACGGTTTTCATAGGTTTGCTGTTAATGATGATGGTCCTGCTGGCCTCGGGCTGTGCCTCGGACGGCTCCTACTCCGGACAGACCTCCGTAGGCGTTTACGGATACGGCTATTACGGAGGCTACCCCGGGTATTACGGCGGCGATGTGATCGTCGGCGCGCCAGTACATCCCGGAGGCGTGCCGCCCACGGCCGGCAGACCGTCCGCGCCACCACCGCATGCATCGCAAATGCCGTCGCGGCCCATGCCGGCCCCGGCTCCGAGGCCGATGCCGGCACGCGGCGGGGGCGGTGGCGGGCGTCGCTGAAGAGCATGCAGCTGCTCATGGATGAATCCAGGAGCGAGCGCATNNAGTGCGGCCGAGCCTCCTTCCCTCCGGCACGTGACCGGCTCCAAAACGTTACCTCTTCACCGACCGCCGCGAAACATGCCATGGGTCCCGTCCCGGTATTGAAGCTCCCTGCAGCAAGCAGCNNCNTG
>JAFNGD010000262.1:0-1506 GCA_017885365.1 Nitrospirota bacterium | reverse complement strand
TCNNTAGGGNNNGTNNATCNANNNNCGAGCGCATTCCCCGTAGCTTGCTGCGGGGTTAGCGAGCGATTAGAATATAAGAACTGCCTTGAGGATCGAAGATTCTCTGCAGCTTGCTGCAGGGAGCTTCAATACCGGGACGGGACCCATGGCATGTTTCGCGGCGGTCGGTGAAGAGGTAACGTTTTGGAGCCGGTCACGTGCCGGAGGGAAGGAGGCTCGGCCGCACTATGAAGACCTATCCCCTTCGGACGTTCGTCCAGCGGGTATTGCTCGTCCGGCTTGGACTCGCTACGGTCGTGATCGCCGCTGTCGTGGGGCTGTTCACCTATTTTCTCCAGTACTCCCAGCTGGAGCAGCAGGTTACCGACCTGGGCCGAAGGGGAGTACAGACCCTCCTCGACAAGGGGCGTTCCGAGATGGAGCGGCAGCAGGCCGACGCCGTGACCGCGTTGCGTGATGTCCTTGGGCGGGGCGAACCTCCCGCGGTCTTCCGCGCGGGACGATTCGTTCACGTCCAGTTCTATGACCGCGCGTCTACGGTCCCGGTCCTCGCCGAGCAGGTGGCTGCCGGCCAGCCGGGCATTGACGCGGTCAAGGCATTCTTGACGGCCCGTCCTTTTTCCTTTCCCGAACCGGGAACAGACGATGTCCTGATAACGCGCATCAACGACGCACGCTTCGTACTCATTGCGGTCCCCATCGTAGACCGGACAGGCAAGACGGCCGCCTTCGTCCGGGGCATGTTCGCGGTCTCTCCGCAGGAGCTGACGTTGATACGGCGGGCCATGGTGCGGAACACGCTGATCGTCATCGCCATCGTCCTTGCCGTATCGGCGCTGCTCTATCCCGTCATCCTGCAGCTCACGCGGCGGCTGGCCGACTATTCCACCCATCTGCTCGATGCGAACCTCGAGACCCTGTCGGTCCTGGGCAGCGCCATTGCCAAGCGCGACAGCGATACCGACGCCCACAACTACCGCGTGACGCTCTACTCCACGCGCATGGGCGAGGCCCTCGGCCTCTCCGCCGCCGATATGCGCGTATTGATCAAGGGCGCCTTTCTGCACGATGTAGGGAAGCTCGGGATCCCGGACAACATCCTGCTCAAGCCGGCGAAGCTCGACGCACGGGAGTTCACGATCATGAAGACCCACGTGGACAAGGGCGCGGACATCGTGCGTCCCTCGTCGTGGCTTCGCGAAGGGATCAGCGTCGTCGGGTACCATCACGAGAAGTTCGCCGGCGGCGGGTATCCCCATGGCCTGCAGGGAGAGGATATCCCGATCACGGCGCGCATCTTCGCGGTGGCCGACGTCTTCGACGCACTGACGTCGCACCGTCCCTACAAGAAACCGCTCACCTTCCCGGAGACCATGGATATCCTCGAGGAAGACCGCGGCAGGCACTTCGACCCGAAGGTCCTTGACGCCTTCGGAAAGATCGCCCGGGACCTCTATGACCGCTACGCCGGGCATGAGGGTGAGGACCTCAAGGACGAGTTGAGCG
>JAFNGD010000261.1 GCA_017885365.1 Nitrospirota bacterium | reverse complement strand
TGGCCAGGGCGGTGAGCCGGTGGTCGCCCGTGATCATCACCGGCTTGATGTGCACCTGTTTGCAGACCCGGATCGCCTCGATGGCCTCGGGTCTCGGCGGGTCCATCATCCCGGCAAGGCCGAGGAAGACCATGTCCTTCTCGACGTCGTCCTCGGAGTAGGCGATGCCGTCCGGCAGGTCGCGGGAGGCNNAGGCCGAGCACGCGCAAGGCGTCCTTCGCCATCGCCTCGTTCGCGGCGAGGATGGTTGTCCGGTCCTCGGGCTTGAGCGTGCGCGGGCCGCTGTCCTCCATCACGTGCGTGCACCGCCCCAGCACCAGCTCCGGCGCCCCCTTCATGCAGGCTGTATGGCGCCCCGACATCTCATGGATCGTGGTCATGCGCTTTCGCTCCGAACTGAATGGGATCTCCTCCACCCGCGGGCTCCTGAGCCGCGTTTCGCGAACGCGCATGTCCGCCTTGGCCGCAGCCACGACGAGCGAGCCTTCGGTGGGGTCTCCGGTAACGCGCCACTGTCCGTCCTTTTCCTGCAGGTCCGAATCATTGCACAGGATCCCGCAGGCCAGAAACTGCTCGAAGGCCCTGTTCCCGACCGCCTTCAGCACCTCCCCACGGCTGCGGAACTCACCCTCCGGCGCGTATCCCGCTCCGCTCACCTCGACCATCATGTTTTGTACGTAGACCTTTCGGACGGTCATTTCGCCCCGCGTAAGCGTGCCGGTCTTGTCGGTGCATATCACCGTGGTGCAGCCCAGGGTCTCAACGGCGGGCATCTTCCGGACCAGTGCGTGCTCCTTCGCCATCTGGCGCATCCCGATTGCCAGCGCCCCGGTCACGATGGCGGCAAGGGCCTCGGGTACCGCGGCAACGGCAAGTGCGATGGCGAACATGGTGATCGTCACGATGAAGGGCAGCTCAACGGTCCCCTTGGCGAGATACTCGCGGGCGATGCTGATGCCCGCGACCAGGATGCAGATGCCGAGGGCGATCATGCCGAGCCATCTGCCGATCTCCTCGGTCCGCTTCTCCAGCGGCGTCTTTTCCGTCTTGACCGTGGCCACCTCCTCGGCGATCTTGCCGAGCTCGGTTCCCATGGCCGTTGCGGTGACCACGGCCTTACCCCGGCCGTAGGTGACCGTCGTGCCCGTAAAGACCATGTTCCGCCGGTCGTTGAGCGGCGTCGCTTCGGGAAGGACGTCCTTGTGCTTGCCCACGGGCATGGATTCTCCGGTGAGCGACGCCTCGTCGCACTTCAGGGAATGGCCCTCCACAATGCGGCCGTCAGCCGGTATCTTGTCGCCTGCCTCGAGGACCATGATGTCGCCGGGCACTAGGTCCTTCGACGGCACCTCCTCCTCCCGGCCGGCCCGCAGAACCGTGATCGTCGGGGAGAGCATCTTTTTGAGCGCCTCGATGGCGCGCTCGGCGCGGTACTCCTGGATGAAGCCCAGTACCGCCACGAAGACCACGATCACGGCGATGATGGCAGCGTCCACGACCTCGCCGACCAGCGCGGACAGCACAATGGCGGCCAGCAGGATGATGACCAGCACGTTCTTGAACTGGCCCAGGAACAGGGCAAGGGGCGAGATACCCTCCTCCTTCCGGAGCTCGTTCGGACCGTACTGGCCCAGCCGCCGAGACACCTCCGCCGCAGAAAGGCCCTTCCGCGCGTCCGTCTTCAGATCCGCGATGACCTGGGCCGATTCGCGTGCATGCCATGCCTGTGGTGTCATTTCACTTCTCCTATCGCCGGATGGTTGCTGCTGAAACAAAAAAGACCTTTACCACGGTATGTCGCAAACGTGGTAAAGGTCTCGCATGCCAGGTTCTCCTGACCAGTGATGCCGGCCTGCCTATGGGCAGACGTGATGACGATCATCACCGATGTGTGCTACTCCCCTTTACGACTCAAGTGTAGCAGAGGGCGCGTGGCAGTGTCAAGTGCGGCCCGCGGTCTACTTCGAGAAAACGCTGAAGAGCTTGTCCAGGGAGCTCTTCTCGAGATTGATGATCTGGGCCAACTCGCCGCTGTCCAGCCAGATTCCCTCGCAGGAGGAGCACCGGTCGACCTTGATGGACTTGTAGTCGATCTCCACAAGGTTCATTCCGCACTTGGGACACTTCATGTGATGGAGCTCTTTCGCCTTCTGTCGCTCGGCCGCGGCGAGGCTCTTCTGCTTCTCCTGCTCGACCTTCTGTTTCTTTTCGAACATCTGCCGGGCGAAGTACTCCTCTTCCTTCTCACTGGGCTTCATCAGCGTCATAACTAGATCCTCCTTGATCGATCTCGAATGGAGACGTTAACAAGAACAGACGAACACAAACACATCTTTACCACGAATTGCACGAATGAGTACGAATGGCACGAATAACTGCCAAAGCAAAACTGAGAACAGTTTTTTTATTCGTGTAATTCGTCCATTCGTGTCATTGAAGCTTCCTGCAGCTTGCTGCAGTGAAGCTTCGATCCTCAAGGGGGAATATTTATTCTAATCGCTTGCTAACCCCGCAGCAAGCTGCGGGGCATGCGCTCGCTCCTGGATTCGTGTTCTGGAACTTGACGTTCCCCTGCGTCCTCTGCGCTTCAACGCCTGCTTCACTTCCTACTTCTTCTCGATGACGAAGAGCAGCTGCTTCTCGCGCACCGTTTCGTTGAGCTTCACGCACACCTCGGCGATCCTGCCGTCGAAGGGCGCCAGGATGGCGTTCTCCATCTTCATGGCCTCGAGGTTCGCCATCTCCTCGCCCTTGTGGATGATGTCGTCTACCTTGAGCACCCCGCGCGCCGGATTGCCGATGCGCCAGACGCTGCCGTTGATCGGCGCGCCCACGTCGCCGGCGGCCTTGGCCATGCGCACCTCGACCTTCCTGGCCCGCGGCGTCTCGACCGTATAGACCCGGGTCTTGTTGTTCACGCGCATCACCACGTCGATGGTGCCGTCGTGTTCGGCGCCGACGGAGACGAGCTCGATCGAGTACGGTTTGCCCCAGAGCTCGAAATCGACGCGCTCGCCCGGCTTCCGGAGTCCATCGCGCCACACGTCCGTGGGGAGGACCAGCGGCGACTCGCCGAACTTTTCGCGGAACTCGAAATACTCCAGCGCGTCCTTGGGGTGCATGAGCCAGAGGATGAACTCCTCGTCCGTCGCGTCCCGCCCGAGGGTCGCGCCGAGCTCCTGTCGGAGCCGGCCGAGATCGTCCTCCGGCACGGACTCGAGCGGCGACAGCTCCTTCCGCTCCTTGAGCTTCGCCTCCCACTCATCGCCGAAGGCGCTCCGGTAGACCCAGTCTGCGGGCCAGCCCACGGGCAGGCGGCCGTAGTTGCCGAGCAGGAGATTCTTGAAGTCTCCCGGCGCGTTGCGGAAGAGCGTCATCAGCTCGTCCTGCTCCGCCTGCGTCATCGCGCCGAGGTCCTGTTTTTTCTCCTCGACGAACTTCACCATCAGCTCGATGACGTGCCGCACGCCGGCGTCGCCCTTCTCCTTGGCGTACTTGTTCACGATGCCGCTGCAGGTGACCCAGGTGATCTGGGAGCCCGGCGTCACGTCGAAGTACTTCACGATCCGGTTGTACAGCGACATGAGCTTCAGGATCGCCGGCATGAGGTGGAGGAACTCCGCCTTCTGCGCCTGTTCGAAGGAGCTCGGGAACGCCCCGCCTGGCATCTTGTGGAGCGTTACCGTGTGGTCAAAACCTTTAAAGGGCGACTCGGCCCACTCGTAGTCGCCGATCCAGTCGCGCACTTTCTGGACCGCGGCCTCGGCCTCTGCCCGGACGAGATGGACCGGGATGCCCGATTCCTCGAAGATCGCCTGCACCGCGAGGATGGGCGAGTGGCCGTAGAACCGGACGAGCGAGTCCTCTTCGACGTCGAAGATCGAGGCGCCCGCCTTCGCGGCCGCGAGCAGTGCCGGGATGGCCAGGCCGTCGGTGATGTGCCTATGGTAGTTGATCACCAGGCCGGGGTATGCCTGCTTGATGGCGGTGATCAGGTTGCCGATGCGGCCCACGTCGCCCACGCCGGCCATGTCCTTCACGCACAGCACGATCTCGTCCGTGCCGCCGCAGAGGTCCACGATGTCCCGCACCACCTTGAGATAGTAGTCGTTCGTGGTCCAGTCCGCCGAGGTGAAGGAGATGGTCGGCTCGAACAGCCGCCCCCGCTTCATCACCACCTCGGCCACGGCGCGCATGTTCCGCACGTCGTTCAGGAAGGAGAAGCAGCGCCACACGTCTATGTCCACGGCGCCCACGGCCTCCTCGATCACGTTCCGCGGATAGGGCCGGTATCCCCAGAGGTTCGTCTCGCGGATGAGGGTCTGGAGCAGTACGTTCGGCATGAGCTGCCGGAGCAGCGCGGTCTCCTCGAAGGGGCTCTCACGGCGATTCATGATGCCCACGTGCCACCGTGCGCCGCCGTGGCACTCGGCGCTGAAGAGGCCCATGCGGTCATAGTGCGGCGCCAGCGTCTGCAGGTCGTGGATGCGGTGGCGGTTCTTGAAGTCC
>JAFNGD010000260.1:5253-9953 GCA_017885365.1 Nitrospirota bacterium | reverse complement strand
GTGTATTTCACCGCCGTCGCGTAGTTGTAGGTCAATCCGCAGGCGATGCAGTTAAAGACGACGGGAGGATTGCTGCAGAGCGTGGACACGCACATCGATGTATTGGCCGGGATGGGATCGGTGACCGTCATCGTATCGGTGTCCACGGAACCCGGGCCGCTGTTGGCCACGGTCACGGTGTAGACCATCACCGCCCCTGGAATGGATTTGGGGTTGGTCGTGTTGTTGTAGGGATCGGAGAAGGTCAATACCGCCTTGACGACCGTGATGCTCGGCATAGCGCGTTCGCCGATCGCGAACACGCCAAACCCACCGGCCTGCGTGATACCGGTTGTCGTCGTGTCATTGGGATTTTTCGTACCCACGGTCGGGTAGGTCCACACGCCGCCGCTCTTGCGGACGACAATAAAGTTGGCTGTGTTAGCGCCGCTATCGATATCGCCGTTCACAAAGGTAAATGTTGCATTATACGTGGAGAAAGCTAATGACGCACCATTCGTCAAGGTCCAATAGCGGTTCACGCTCTTGGCCGGATCAATCCCGGAAAGGAGCGCCGAGGTATCCGGGTGGTCGCCCGGATCGGTGCGGGCGGTCAGGATACTGTTCGCCAGCGTCGAGGTGACGTTGGCCATGGCTACCGTCACCGGGGTGTAACCTGTTGCATCACCGATTGGAAAAGTACAGATAGTAGTGCCTGCGTTCGTTGGGTAATGCAGGCTCAGATTGCCCAACACAAACCCGTTGGTTCGTACGATTCCCGTGGCACAACTGGACCCCACTTCCAGGACATTCGCGCCGGTCGTTAGAATTCCGTTGGTGAGGGTAAGCACACCGCTCAGGCTGGGGCTGCCGCTCAACGTGACCCCGTTGGCATTATTGATGGTGAGATTATTCAGCGCCGTAACACTGCTCGGCACCAGGACGCCCAAGGAAGACCCGCCAAACGTCAGGTTTGATGAAGAGGTCGTGCTAAGGTTGGTGGGCGTTCCCGCGATGGTAGGGCCGTTCAAAATCAAGGTGTTTGCACCACCCGTAAGCGTCCCGCTGGTCAGCGTCAGGCCACCATTAACCGTTGTACTTCCGGCAGCTAAGCTGGCACCGCTCGTGTTGTTTATCTTCAGGTTCCCGTAAGTGAGCGCGCTTACCGTCTGGGCGGCTGTCCCGATATATTCGACGGTCAGGTTGGTCAACGTTTTGTTGGTGATGGTATATTGGTTCGTAAAATCAGACCCTGATCCGGTCCTCGTGACCTGGACAGTCCCGTTTCCGGTCAGCGTACCCGCGCCGCCCACCACCACCGCAGCGGCAGGTGCCAACACGGTTGCACCGCCATTCATATTCAAGGTCCCGCTCACGTTGAAATTGGTGTTTGCGGAAACAGCCGCTGCGGTATTGGTGATCTCTAGGTTATTGAATGTTGTAACGGCGGTTCCCCCGATCGCCTGGGCTCCCACGCCGTTGAATGTCATGGTGCTGGTGTTGGCGTTGAACGTGCCGTTGTTGGTGAAATCGCCAGCCACGCTGTGCGTGAAGGCGCCGGCGGAAAACGTATTGCCCGCGCCAATAGCGACATCGCCGCCCACCGTAAGTGCCCCGGCAGCGGTGGCAGAAGTACCCGCGGCACCGGACATGGTGAAATTACCCGCGACCGTCATGGCCGTGGCAGGCATGGTCTTGATGCCGCTGCCGCTCAAGGTCAAGTTGTAATAGGTCGGCGGCACACCCGAAGGGGTATCCACCGTCTGGGCGCCTGCGCGGTTGTAATTCACCGTATTACCGATGGCGGAAGCGTTAAGAGTTGGGATGCCCGGCGGCCCGATGAACCCGATGTTGAGTATCGAATTTGCGCCCTGGGTGAGCGAACTCGTTCCGGCCAAGGTAGTACTCACCGTCAACCCGCCCGTGCAATTGTTGGTGACCGTGTTGTTCGCAGTCAAAGTCGGGATAGTAAACGCATGCGTACCGTCGCAAATAATCTGTTGCCCCCCGCCTGTGAAGGTAAATGATCCGGTTCCCGTAGTCCACGTCGTCCCGGCATAGGTCAGGTTTCCTCCGCTGACGGTCTGTGCCCCTGTACCCCAGGCGAACGAACCGTTGTCCGTCAGACCGTCTCCGAAAGTTATCGCCGCATTGCCGGCATTGGTCCATGAACCTCCGGCATTGACCGTCACCAAGCCGGTATACGTTTTCGTTCCCACGTTACTTGAGTGCGCCAGCGTGCCGGACACCGACGTCGTTCCTGCCACGGAAATGTTGAAGCCGGCCACTGTCAACGTAGTGCCGTTTCCGACATCGAGATTTCCGTTGACGCTCAAGTTTGCCCTGGTAGTGGCAGCAGCGGTACCCGACATGGTCAAATCGTTTGCGACCGTCATGGCGGTGGCAGGCATGGTCTTGGCCCCGCTTCCACTCAGTACCAAATTGAAATAGGTCGCCGGCGCTCCGGAGGGGAGCTTCACAGTCTGTGCCGCGCCGTTGTAGTTGACCGTGTTGCCGGCCGCAGTGGCGGTCAGCACACCATTTGATGTGGCCATCACAGCCCCGCTAACATTGAGGGTAGAGCCGGCGGCATTGGTCCAGACGTTAGTATTGTTGGTATCCACTACGTCATGAATAGTCACGCTGCCGTTATTGGTCAGGGTCGCGGCATTGGTTTGGTAATCAATAGTCGAGGGTGCTGCATTGATCACCCCGGTGGCGCCAATGATGGTGCTGTTGGCGTAGAGCTCTAGTATTGAGATTCCCGCTGCTTGCGTTGACGTAATGGTACCGTTAATGGTCAGCACCGAAGCTGCGACGGTAGCTCCGCCATTACGCCCTGCCCGAATCCGAGTAGTTCCGGCGAAATTAAGTGTCGAACCGGCCGCAATGGATGGTCCCGTGCCGGCGAAATAAAGTCTGGCCTCGCCAGAGAAGCCTCCGCTGCCGGATACCACTGCTGCGTTACCCGTTGATTGAAGAATGCCATTCGCACCAGCAACGGGATCGTTCACTGTCCCATTGATGGTAATGTTGCCGCTGATGGTAAGGGTGTTGGCGTTGGGGTTCAGTGTGGCGCCGAGGTTGACGGTGAGGTTGGTAATGCTCCGAGCACTATCCAGAGTGACATTAGTGGCTATGGTCGCGTTATCGGCCGCACCCGGAATGCCGCTCCCGGCTCCTGCTCCTGCACATCCAGTGCCTGCCGCACCCCATGTCGTCTGTAAGTTCCAGGCAGTAGCCACTATAGAGGTGCAGTTCGCCGCGTAGGCATCACCGCCCCACGCGCCCAGCCAAATCAGCGGCAGCAATACAACGACGACCTTAACGAGTCTGCTCATGTTTCGTCCCGGCGCGATAGGCTGTCCACTGCGCCCACATACATTACCCGCGCCGAAAATTCTGCTCCACGCACGTGGCATCGCTCGCAACGCCGCGGGTCGTTCTTTGCTTCCGCTTTCCCATGACAGCCGGGATTGTTTTCTGTTATGCACGTTCACTGGATCTTTATGCTCACTCATCGCGCCGACAACGTGCCGTATTAAACCGGCCTGATCGTTGACAACATCCACACTCTATCGTCTGAAGGGACCAT
The DNA here is from genome assembly GCA_017885365.1 of Nitrospirota bacterium. The sequence continues at coordinate 6,379 of JAFNGD010000260.1, read as the reverse complement.
AATAGACTCACTCACATATACAAAAAATATATTCGACAAGCCCTTAAAATTCCAAAAAATTCTAATTATTATTGTAATCCAATAACTATTTTAAAACTTATAAACTATAATAAATTATACAAAATAAAAATATATTAGACAATACAAAAAATAAAAGTATAGCATTTTAATAGCGTTATAATGCTGACTAAATACAATGAGTTAAGTTAAAACCGAGAAAAATAGCTCTGAACCGCATGATCCTACATGAAAAACGCAATGCTATTCCCGGTCATCAGGTAAGCGAAGCCAGAAGCATGAAGGCATGACCGTAAAAAAAGGGCTTGGTTTCCCAAGCCCTTTTACCTTGTGGTTTAACTTTATTTTCTATGCCGCCTTGACCTCGGACGTGCAGTGGCCGCAGCGAGTCGCCTTGAGCGGGATGGTGGAAAGACAGAAAGGGCATTCTTTGGTCGTGGGTGCAGCGGGTGCCGCAGCTGCCTGCTGGCGCTGAAGCCGGTTCGCCAGGCGCACGACCAGGAAGATGACGAAGGACACGATGAGGAGGTCGATCACCGTGTTGATGAACAGGCCGTACTTGATGATCGGCGCGCCGGCCTTTTGGGCCTCGGCAAGCGAGGCGTAGGTGTTCGATGAGAGGTTGAGGTACAGGCTGCTGAAATCCACCTTGCCCACCGCGAGCCCGATGGGCGGCATGAGCACGTCGTTCACGAGCGAACTCACGAGCTTTCCGAACACCCCGCCGATGATGACCGCAACGGCCAGGTCCAGCACGTTCCCCCGCATGATGAAGGCCTTGAATTCCTTGAGCATAGTTGTTCTCCTTTCTTGTTCCGGCAGTGCTGGGACAGGCCCCGCTTAGATCGTACACGCATCGGTCTTTCGCTGTTCCCCGATCTGCGCGACGGAATCGTCCATGGTATATGTGATCTGTTCGGGACCGCCCGGCTCAGGCGACGCGTTCGATCTCCTTCTTGAAAAAGTCAAATGCCTCGGCATCGACAATGCAAAACTCGACCAGCCGGAGCGGCGAAGCAGGGTGTCCTTTCAGGAATGCCGCGGTCTCGCCCACCAGGATCTTCGCGCACCGGTCCTTGGGGAAGCCGAAGATGCCGGCGCTGATGGC
>JAFNGD010000260.1:0-5230 GCA_017885365.1 Nitrospirota bacterium | reverse complement strand
GCCCTGAGCTTCCCCGCGGAGGTCATGGCAGCACTTCCGACGGGAACGAAGCCGATCGCGTCGCTCTCCTCCTGGATGATCCGGCCGCCCTTCCGCACGATCGCGCCGGCCACGCCGCCGCCGTGCTGGAGCCGGCTGTTCGCGGCGTTCACGATGGCGTCGACATCGCGCTCCGTGAGGTCCGCCGATAGGAGCCGGAGGACCGCGCTGCCGACCGTTCGTTCAATGGCATCCTTGATCATATCTATCCGTGAATCCAGGAGCGGGCGCATTCCCCGCAGTTTACGCGGGGATTAGCGAGCGATTAGAATAATATCTACCTTGAGGATCGACGATTCCCGGCAGCGACTCGACTGAGCTCGCCGAAGTCTTGCTTCAGGGTGCTTCAACGCTACCTTCCCTTGCTGCTGAAGCTAGCCTTCGTCCTCGTCATCTCGACGATCGGCACGGCGACCTCGGCGTTGATGCCGTAGGTCTTTTCGAGATTGATGTCCTCCGGGACCGCGTGCAGCAGCTTCCCCGCGACCTTCTGGTCTGCCTGGCGATAGAGGAGCCGCGCCTCCACCGTGACGCTCCCCTGCTTCTTCACCGGCAACACGCCGAACCAGGCGTCCTTGTATCCGCGCGGCGGGATGGCGTCATGCCGGGAAAAGGCCGTTACCACCCAGGGGTCGATGGCGAAATGGAAGTCCTTGCCCATGCCGTCGGAGTTGAACAGGCGGGCGTTCGTTCCTACCGATCCATCCTTGTCGAGCCCGCCGCTTGTCAGCACGACGTTCCCGCCGGAGTCCTTTGCCGTAACCTCGAGCCAAAGCTCGCGCACATTCGTGAGCGACGTGGGCAGATTGTGACCGGCCCGGATGTTCTTGACGCGGACCTTCACTTCGGCCAGGACGCCGTTCCGGTAGACGGGATGGACCTCGATGTCCGCTGCGGCCTTCAGCTTCGCCACGGCCATCTGGTACTTCTTCTCGAGCGAGGCGGCGAGGTCCTTGTCGCCGGCCCTCTTCGCCGCGGCCCCGGCCAGGTAGTAGAGGAGATAGTTCGCGCCGCTGAAGAAATGCCGGTACTCGGAGCGCTCCGGCTTCCGGAAGGTGTCGGCGGTCTTGATGAACGTCTCGGTCTCGACCATGTGGCAGTCCTGGCAGTGGATATCCGTCTGGGCGTATGGACCGTGCTTCCACTCCAGGTAGGTCGATTCGAGCGGGAAGTGGCTCTCGTAGTGATAGACCTGGTGGCACCCGGCGCAGAGGTCCGCCTGCGCGTGGAGCGGCGATTCGGCGCATTCGTGGAATCCGCCGCCGCATTCCGATGTTGGCTTCGCAGGCCCGCGCTTGATGAGCCTCGCGCCGTCCTTGGTATCGGCACCCGGCGCCAGGATAAAGGACCCGTTCTCCGGCTCGCGGGAAGGCGTCTGCCCGTGCGTCACGCCGCTGATGGAATGGCAGATGTCGCAGGACACGCCGGCCAGCGCCATCCTGCCGAGGCCCTTGAGCCCCGGCCCCTTGACCTCTCCGGTCACCATGCCCGCCGGGGAGTGGCACCCTTCGCACTGCCGTGTGACCTCGTGCCCCACGGCCTTGAAACCCTTGTTCAGCTCCCCCTGGTAGACCGGGTCCTGGAACGCGAGGCCGTGGACCGAGCCGTTCCACTCATCGTACTGCTGCGGATGGCACCCCTGGCAGACCTCGGGTTCAGTGAAACCCGCCTGGTTCTTTTCCCATTTGATGAGGGAGGGATAGTAGGGATAATAGGTTCGGTCCACCGGGAAATACGCCGGCGCGGCCAGAGCCGCGGACGCCGTTATGATGCGCAGCAGTGCGACCATCAGGGTGACACAAGCTGAGCGTTCCATGAAAGCCTCCTTGCACGACAGGTGTGGTCATATCCTCTTGAGAGTCTATCATAAGGGATCGACATAATTTCCGGCAAGGTAAGGTCCGGATAGGGGGCGGAGAGGATTACGCGGAATGCTCCTTGCCTCCGCCGAGCAGGGCGCGTACCGTGCCGAGCAGACGTTCCGCGGTGAACGGCTTGGGTAGGAAGTGGACATCATCGTCCGGCAGCTCCTGCGTCCGGACGATATCGGCGGTAAATCCGCTCATGAACAGAGCCTGCACCCCGGGGCTCATCCGCCGGATTTCTTCAAGGGCGTCCCTGCCGTTCTTGCGCGGCATGATGACATCCAGGATGAGAAGGGCGATCCGGTCCTGGTGTTCCCGGAACCGGGCGACCGCGTCATCCCCGTCAACGGCTTCGATGACCGTGTACCCCGACTGCTCGAGGATGGTCCTGGTCAGGTGCCGCACCTCGGGATCGTCCTCGGCAACGAGCACTGTTTTCAAACTCCGCGCCGGCGCTTGCGCGACGGCACGGCCCGCGTCCGCTTCAGGCGGGGCTGCGACCACAGGCAGGTAGAGGGAGAACTCTGCCCCTTGCCCCAGCTGGCTTTTGACCGTGATGTAGCCGTTGTGCTGCTTGACCACACCGTAGACGATGGACAGACCAAGGCCGGTCCCGCGCCCCACCTCCTTGGTGGTAAAGAAGGGCTCGAAGATGCTGGTGACGGTCCTCTCGTCCATGCCGGTGCCGGTGTCGCTCACGGACAGCAGGGCGAACGTGCCCGGGCTGCCATAGCCGTGCTCCCGCCGGAAGTCGTCCCCCAGCTCCACCTGCTTCGTTCGGACCATGAGCCTGCCGCCCCGGGGCATGGCGTCCCGCGCGTTCATAACAAGGTTCATCAGGACCTGCTCCATCTGGCCGGCGTCCGCCATCACGGTGAGGTCGTGGATCGTCAGGTCCGTCTCCAGAACCACATCCGCACCCATGAGTTGTCGAAGAAGCACCTCCATCTGCCCGATGATCTTATTGAGGTCCACGGGCCGGGTCCTGATCACCTGCCGCCTGCTGAATGCAAGCAGGCTCTTCGTGAGATGGGCGGCCCGTTCGGCCGAGGTGAGGATTCTGCTCACCTCGGGCTGAAGAGGGTGACGTTCGTCCAGTTTCGTCCGGAGGATGTCCCCGTATCCCAGGATGGCGGTCAGGATGTTGTTGAAGTCGTGCGCCACGCCGCCCGCAAGCTGTCCGACGGCATCGAGCCGCTGGGCNNCCGCGGACGTCCCTGAGAGGGCTCGAGGTGATCTCGCGGTGCACCGGGCCGCCGGCAACGGACGCGGACACCTCGCGCCGGTGCACGCTCCCGTCCCGGAAGGACTGCTCGAGGAGGCAGTCATCGCACTGCCGGTCGAGATTGTGATAGGCCTGATAGCAATGCTCCCCGAGATGGTCACCGTAGAGCTCGCGGTGCAGGCTGTTCTGATACAGGACCGTAAAATCGCGGTCCTGCACGGTGATACCGTCGCCCATGGCGGCAAGCACCGCCTCGAGCTTGTTCTTTTCCCCGGCCAGGACGTCCTCGGCGTGCCGGCGCTCGGAGATGTCCCGCGCCACGGACACTAGGTATTCTCTCCCGTCGTGATGGATATGCCGGACGTTCACCTCCACCGGCAGCCGCGTCCGGTCCTTCCGCTTCTGCTCGGTCTCGAACAGCGCGTATCCATGGGCGCGGACCCGCTTCACGAGCCGCTTCCATGAGCCCGAGTGCCGGACGTTCATGGCAATGTCGGTGATCCCTTTGTTCAGCAGTTCATCGCAGGTATATCCCAGGTTCGCGCATGCCTTGCGGTTGACATAGAGGATGCGGCTGGTCTCGGGATCGATGATGAGAATGGCATCGTTCGATTGATTGATAATGGTTTGGAAAAGATCGAGGTCTTCTTCGAGGCGCGTCTGGGGCCGGGCAATCCCGGTTGTCGGGACATCACGCTGGTCAGGGATCTCTGAATATTTTTCTTCCATGACTGATCTGCTGATGCTCCTTCCACAGGGTGTGGAAGTCAGGCTGTCAAAAATAAGTATAGCAGACTTTAGTGGTAGAGAGACAAAATGGTCGTTTCGGGAGGAAGAGCATGTACCGGAGCTCACAGGAAGTTGAAGAATGGTACAGTCTGATCACCAAGTCACGAAGGATTCAGGATGTAGGGCGGGTCTCGGTCAGTCAGCTGCGACAGTCAAGGACCCTGATATGGTTGACAGTTGTCAAGGAGAAAACTGGTGCGTATGGGTTCAGACTTGATTCTGTAGTTATTTTTCTTTCACCGCTAACACCTTTTCGGCCGCTGCGATGAATTCCCGTGCTTCATCTCTCTTCCTCGCGTACTGCGTCACCGCTGTCGGGTCCTTCTTCAGATACTCCGCGATCTCTGTCCCCCGATAACCGTATTCCTTCGCCAGGACCGTGAATGCCACCCTCCCCTGCGATAGCTCTCGCTGCCGACCGCTCCCTCGCAGATCATCGAGGCCCATTTCTCCGGCCTGCACGACCGCCCCGGCAATCTGGGCCAGACTGTATTCCCGCCTGCGCCGTTCTTTCTTGACGGGCTCGCCATGCTCCTCCACGATCCGGTCCACGAACCGGTCATCTCCCAGCAGTCTCTGGTCGATGGTGGCATACACTTCCTGTTTCTTGACCGTAATGCCGTCATCCATGAAGTCCGCGTACTTCTGCCTGGCGCGGAAGTGATTCTCCGAGTACATGCGGAGCACGGTCGCGGTATCGACGAGTCCGTCGCTTCCGCTCCGCGAACGGTAGACGTGGTCGCTGCTCCAGCGGTAGCGGGACGGGGTTTCGGTGATCTTTGCCCTGACCGGATTGTGGTGGATGTACTTGAGGAGTGCCAGAAGATAGCGTTCCCGGTCGCACAGGATGGCTTTGTAGCGGCCCTGAAAAAGATGGCCGACGGTGCGGTACTTCCGGTTGAAGTACAGGGTATAGCTCTGATTGATCCCCTGAAGGATCTTGGACAGGGGGGCATCCTGTGTCTCGATCAACAGGTGGAGGTGATTGCTCATGAGAACATAGGCGTAGAGGCGGAAATGCTGGCGCTGTTTGTAGGAGGCAAGGAGCCGGAGGTACTTCTCGTAGTCTGGCAGCTCCTTGAAGATCTTCTGTTTCTGGTTGCCGCGGGTGATGACGTGGTAGAAGGCACCGGCGTACTCGATGCGGGGCTTGCGGGGCATGGACTATGATAGCAAACTTACAACAGAGTGTCAATAACTACAGATTCAAGTCTGACCCCATACTGACCCCATACGGTCTCGGCAATGGTAAAGAAATCGATGACTGCATAAACATCGACCAGAAAATTCAATTTTCTCGTCTTGGGGTGGA
>JAFNGD010000259.1 GCA_017885365.1 Nitrospirota bacterium | reverse complement strand
TCGAACACCGGGTGGGACGGATTGATCTCGAGGATCCGCTTCTGACTCGGCACAACCTGACTCATGGACTTGAGCAGTTTCTCCCTCTGCGGCTCCATTCCACCCTCGTCCGCCACCAGGCAGCTGGCCGAGTCCGTGAGCCTCCCGGACAGCCGCACGTCCTTCACCTCGTCCTTCAGCCGCTCCTTGAACTTGGCGAGCAGCTTCTCGAACTTGCCCTTCTGCGCTTCCTTCTCTGACTCTGTCGTCTTGTCCAGGCTCACATCGCCCTTCACCACGTTCTTGATCTTCTTGCCCTTGTACTCCTGCAGGTCCAGCATGATCAGGTCGTCAATGTCGTCGGTCAGGCAGAGGACCTCGTAGCCTTTCGTGCGGAAGGCCTCGAGGTAGGGCGACTGCAGGATATTCTCGTCAGGCCTGCCGGTGATGTAGTAGATCGCGTCCTGGGCGATCGGCATGTCCCGGACATAGTCGGACAGGGTCGTGTACTTTCCTGCCTCGGTCTTGGTCGAGCTGAACAGCAGGAGATCTGCGATCTCTTCCTTCCGGCTGGGTTCGAAGTGGATACCCTCTTTGAGCACCCTGCCGAACTCCTTGTGCAGCTTCTCGTAGGCAGGTGCATCGTTCTTCTTCATCTCCGCCAGGGCGTCCAGCACCTTCTTGGTGATGTTCTTCTTGATCACCGCCATCTGCCGGTTGTTCTGCAATATCTCGCGCGACACGTTCAGCGGAAGGTCGGAGGAGTCCACCACGCCGCGCACGAAGCGCAGGTACTCAGGGATAAGTTCTTCGCAGTGGTCCATGATCTGGACGCGCTTCACATAGAGCATCGGCCCGATCTTGAAATCGCGATAGAGAATGCCGTAAGGCGCATGCTGCGGGATGTAGAGCAGGGCTGTGAACTCAGACGTGCCCTCTGTGCGGTAGTGGATCACCTTCGCGGGATCGGTATAGTCGTGGGATACATGCTTGTAGAATTCGTTGTACTCTTCCGGCTTGATCTCCGACGTGTCCTTGAGCCAGATCGCCTTGCGGGCGTTCAGGGTCTCTTCTTCGGTCGTCTTGATCCTCTTTTCCTTGTCAGCAGGGTCTTCCTTCTCGCGCGTGATGTCCATCACTACCGGATGCTCGATGTAGTCTGAGTACTTCTTGACGACGTCGCGGATCTCCCACTCCTCAAGATATTTCTTATCGTCGTCCCTGAGGTGCAGCACCACGTCCGTACCCGGCTTCTCCCTTGTCGTTTCATCGATGGTATAGGTCCCGTCAGCAGTGGACTCCCACTTGATCGCCTTGTTCGTCTTCTCCGTCGCCTTGCGCGATATCACGGTCACGCGGTCGGCAACCATGTAGGATGAATAGAAGCCAACACCGAACTGGCCGATGAGCCCCGGCTTGTCCTTCTGGTTTGCGTCCTTCAGCGCCTGCATGAACTCCCGGGTGCCGGAGTGGGCGATGGTCCCGAGCTCGGCAACAGCCTCGTCCTTTGTCAGGCCGATGCCGTTGTCGCTGATGGTGAGGGTGTTCGCTTTTTTGTCCGGGATGATCTTGATCTTCCACTCCCCGCAGGCCTCGGCGATCTCCCTGTTCGTGAGCGACTCGTGGCGCGCCTTGTCGATCGCGTCCGAGGCGTTCGAGATCAGCTCGCGCAAGAATATCTCCTTGTGCGAATAGAGGGAGTGGATCATCAGGTTCAGCAGCTCTTTTACTTCGGTCTTGAACTCCATTTTTTCAGCAGCCATGGTTCACCTCGCGATAAATTCAAAGGATAATCTTTGACACTGAAGACTCTGAATGAAGCTATGATAACGGCGGATAGATCAAAGATTCACTCAAGACCTTTTTTTTGGGGAGCCCGGTGGCTTGCTGTGCTGAGCATGCAGAAAGAGGTTCACGTTCCATTATTCTTTGTCCCTTGCCCGGCAGCGCTTCCCCTGCGGACGCGCTGCTTTCAGGTCTGTCGTTGTTCCTGGCTCGATCGGCCATGCATACGCACAGTCTTCGCACCAGGCTACCCGGCGCTTGGGTACGGCAAGAGCTCGTCAATAGCCTAACTCTTTTGCTTTACCAAAAACGCCTGCATCCCGTGAAGAGGGCCTTGCAAAAGCATGACCGGAAGACAGCCTGAAAAACCACAGTCATGCCTGCGCGTGCGCAGCGTAAGCGCACATGGATGGCCGTATTGTCCTGTAAAACACAAAGACAATATGTCATGCCTGCGAGGACCTCAGAACCGGGGTGCAGAAAAAAGAGTTTTTTGGGCAGTCGCGTTGCTTGCCGTTCCACATCTCGCAATGAATTTATTCAGGGAGATAATCTACCAAAATGAACCGATTTTTACAAGACATTGCTGGAGCAGTATTGAGCCGAAAAGAAAAAGCCGGAAAGTTTCCTCTCCGGCCTCTCGCAAACCACGAAAATGTGTACTAGTCTGGCCCGCCTTGCTTCGCATGTCAGACCGCAAAACCTGATCCTAGAGTCTCCCGAGCGTCTCTCCTGTCATTGTTGCGGCACCGCGCTCACTACGCTGGCTCGCCGTCAAGACTGCGCCTGATGGCGAGCAGCAGATCGCGCGCCTCGAAGGGTTTCTGCAGAAAGATCACGCTCTCATTGTTCTCGACACCCTGCTTTTCTTCGACGTGCTTCTTGTAGCCGGAAATTGCGATGATCTTCACATCCGGTTCTATTGAACGCATTCTTCGAATGAGCTCGATGCCGTCCAGCTGAGGCATGGCGATGTCCGTTATGACGAGTGAAATGGCATCGTGTTGCTCCGTGAACAGGTCCAGCGCTTTGACCGGATCATTGCTGGCTATGACCTTGTACCCGTAGTCATTGAGTGTGTCTTCGGCTGCGTCTACGATATGCGACTCATCATCAACGAACAGGATCGTTTCATTTCCGTTCGGCGGGATGTTGATTTCATCAGGGGCCGAAACCGGGATCTCTTTTGAAGCCGGAAGATAGATCATGAATGTGCTGCCTGCCCCGAGCTTGCTGTGGACCGTGATGTGTCCATGGTGCTCTTTGAGCGTGCCGTACACCATCGACAGCCCGAGCCCCGTACCCTTTCCGCGCTCCTTGGTGGTAAAGAACGGTTCGAAGATCTTTTGCTGGAGGTCCTCCGGGATCCCGTTGCCCGTGTCGGATACGCTCATCTGGACGTATCCGCCCGGCAGGATGTAGGGAGGCACATCAGGCGTGCCTTCCTGGATCATCCTATACTGCGTGGCAATGACGATCCTTCCACCGTTCGGCATGGCATCCTGGGCATTGACGATCAGATTCGTGATGACCTGTTTGAGCTGATTGGCATCGCCCTGAATTGTCGGCAACCGCTTGGCAAGTTCGAGTTTCAGATCGATGCCTTTGCCGATGATACGATCGAGCATTTTGATCGTATCCTGGATCACCGCATTCAGGTGGAGCTGCTGGATCGTGAACGTGCTCCCGCG
>JAFNGD010000258.1:3487-5239 GCA_017885365.1 Nitrospirota bacterium | reverse complement strand
GCTTGCTGCGGGGTTAGCGAGCGATTAGAATATATAGTTCTTCCTTGAGGATCGAAGATTCCCTGCAGCTTGCTGCAGGGAGCTTCAATGAAAGTGATCTGACCGGTGGCGCCGTGCTTCCCATACCTGACGAAATATTGAAATCCTTCAACGCTGTCATGGAACAAAAGGCGCTTCCGCGGCAACTCCAATCGGATTACCGGAAATGGCTCAGGTACTATCTCGATTTCCGCGTTAAATATCCCCCGCCGGATTCAAGGTCCGACCACGTCCGTCTGTTCACCGAAAAGCTTAGGTCGAAGAACCAGACGCGCCAGCAACTGGAACAGGCTGCGGATGCCCTGTCGCTTTTTTTCGCGATGCAGCGGAAAGGAAAACCCGAATCAGAGGAACGGGGAGATGCTGGACATGAACCCGTTCACGTCTCGGAAGCCCCTGTTGAGGGGGAAACAAATGAGCGTGTTTCACCGGAGGAAACGGAACCCTCATCACGATCAATACCCTTCTCGGTCCCGCCATTGTCAAGTTCCACGGTTGTCGGCTCAGCCGGCCCGCGGTCCGGCAGGCAATTCGATGAGATGCGTTTCCGTGAGAAGACGGGTTCACCGGATTGGGACCGTGTCGTCGAAAGACTCGAGGCTGAGATCACGACAAGGCACTACTCGCGGAAAACGCTGATCGCCTATGCCAACTGGAGCCGGAAGTATCAGCATTACCTGAAGAACAAGCCGCCTGGCGAATTGTCGCCGGCGGACGTGAAGGACTATCTCACGTACCTCGCGGTGAACTGCAAAGTGTCTTCATCAACGCAGAACCAGGCGTTCAACGCCTTGCTGTTTCTGTACCGGCATATTCTGAAGATGGATTTCGGCGAGCAGAAAGACATCCCGCGCGCGAAGAGGTCGAGCTATATCCCCATCGTCCTGTCGCGGAAGGAGGTCGACGCGGTCTTGAAGCACCTCTCCCATCCCTATTCCCTGGTGATCAAACTGCTGTACGGCTGCGGGCTTCGGCTTTTCGAGGGCGTGAAACTGCGGGTCCTTGATTTCAACTTCGACGCGGGGATGCTCACGGTCCGCGGGAAGGGCGGGAAAAGCCGCACGGTTCCCCTGCCGCGGACGATCCTGCCGGAACTGCTTGCGCAGATAGAGACGGTGAGGAAGCTCCATGACGAGGACCTTGCCATGGGTTATGCGGGAACGTTTCTCGACGATTCGCTCGATAAAAAATACCTGAACAGTGCCAAAGAATTCATCTGGCAGTGGTTGTTTCCGCAGCAAACATTGACCTTCCTGGCACAGGCGAAGGAGAGCAGGCGTTACCATCTGCAGGAAAAAGACGTACAGGAGGCGCTGTACGCGGCGGTCCGGAAAGCGCGGCTCACGAAGCGCGTCACCTCGCACATCTTCCGCCATTCGTACGCCACCCACCTGTTGCAGGCCGGCTACGACCTTCGCACGATCCAGACGCTCCTGGGGCATGCCGATGTCAGGACGACGATGATTTATACCCACTGCGTCCCGAGCAGGATCCTCAAGGAAACCAGGAGCCCTCTCGATTTCTGAGTGCAAAACCTGTTTCTCCGCCTTTCGCTCCATGCTATAATCAACCCATGCCGTTCATTGCCGACCTGCATATCCACTCGAAATATTCCCGCGCCACCAGCCAGGATATGTCTCCCGAAGGGCTCTGGAAATGGTCCCAGCTCAAGGGAGTATCGGTCATCGGGACGGGCGACTTCACCCATCCGGG
>JAFNGD010000258.1:0-3442 GCA_017885365.1 Nitrospirota bacterium | reverse complement strand
CTGTCTGCCGAGATCAGCTGTATCTATAGGAAGAACAACCGGACGCGGAAGGTCCACTGCCTGGTCTTCGCTCCGGACCTCGACGCGGTGTCGCGCATCAATGCGGCGCTCGGGAAGGTCGGGAACCTGGCTGCGGACGGCCGGCCCATCCTGGGCATGGACGCGAAGGTCCTCCTGCGTACCGTGCTGGACGCCTCGCCCGACGCCATGCTCGTCCCGGCTCACGCCTGGACGCCGCACTTCTCGGTCTTCGGCGCGGCATCGGGCTTTGACTCCCTCGAAGAATGCTTCGATGACCTTGCGCCGCACATCCACGCCATCGAGACCGGCCTGTCGTCGGACCCGCCGATGAACTGGCGGCTGTCCGGCCTGGACCGGATCACGCTGATCTCCAACTCAGACGCCCATTCGCCGGCGAAGATCGGCCGCGAGGCGAACATCCTTGATACGGAACTGTCCTATGGCGCGATCAGGCAGGCCATCATGACCCGGCAGGGGTTCCTGGGCACCATCGAGTTCTTTCCCGAAGAAGGCAAATACCACTTCGACGGCCACCGCAACTGCGGCGTGCGCCTTTCGCCGGAGGAGTCCGAGAGCAAACAGGACTCCTGCCCGCTCTGCGGCGGGAAGGTGACCGTAGGCGTGCTGCACCGGGTTGTGGAACTCGCGGACCGTCCGGAAGGGTACCGTCCGGAGGGCGCGCCATCCTTCCAGTCGCTCATCCCCCTGCCGGAGCTGATCGCCGACGCGCTTCAGGTCGGCGCTGCGTCCCGGAAAGTGGCCACGGCCTACCGCGCGCTCCTGGAGCGGCTCGGGAACGAGTTCCGCATCCTCCGGGAGGCGCCGCTCCCTGACATCGAACGGGCAGGCTCGCCGCTCATCCGCGAGGCCGTGGCGCGGATGCGCGTGGGCAGGGTGCGCATCGCGCCCGGCTATGACGGAGCATACGGGACCCTGTCCCTCTTTGACGACGCCGAACGGAAGGACAGCAAATGGCAGATGCAGCTGCTCTAAGCCGGGGCGGGCATGAGCACAATGCCGGTCGGTTCGGCTTTTGAGGTCCACGATGGCAGGAACAAACATCCTACGGTCCATCTATACCTACCTCGAGCGTAGCTCGAAACGGTCCATCGTCATGATCGGGATGTTGTTCCTCGTCGTCCTGGGCGTCATCGATGTCTCGACGGGCTACGAGCTGTCCTTTTCCATCTTTTACCTGTTTCCCATCATGATCGTCAGCTTCTTCGTAAACCGCACGCTCGGTGTCATGATGTCCATCCTGAGCGCGGCGGTCTGGCTTTACGCGGATCTCGTGTCAGGCCATGTCTATGCGTACCCGGCGATCCCGGCCTGGAACGCGGTGATGAGGCTCGGGTTCTTTCTCATCATAACCTACTACACGGCGGAGAACCGCAGGCTGCTGCGGAAGGAGCAGGACCTCGCCCGGACCGACGGACTCACCGGCGTCGCCAACAGCCGGGCCATCCGCATAGTCATCGATAAGGAACTGAGGCGGAGCATCAGGACCGGCAGGTCGATCACGCTCGTCTACCTGGATATCGATAATTTCAAGTATGTGAACGACACCCAGGGTCACGGCGCGGGTGACCAGCTGCTTGTGGCCACCGCCGAGACGATCCGGGACAGTATCCGCGACATCGATGCCGCCGGCAGGATCGGTGGCGACGAGTTCGTCATCGTTCTCCTCGAGACCGGCGAACAGGAATCGATGACCGTGGCGGCGCGGGTGAAGCAGCGGCTCCTCGAGAGGATGACGGCGGGGGGTTGGCCGGTCACGTTTAGCTTCGGCTTGGTGACCTGCGCCGGGCCCACCTGTACGGTCGACGACCTCATCAAGGACGCTGACGATCTGATGTACAGATCGAAGACCGGCGGCAAGAACCGGATTACCGCTGGTGTGCGGGGAGGGACAGCGGCATCTGTCGCCGGCGCCGGAGCGGACCGGGAGCGCGGCTCAGGCCGCGAAGGATGACGGGGCGGTTCTCGAGGGGTGTACATGGACAAGAAGTTCTTTCGCATCATCTGGATCGGCACGGTCGTGATCCTGCTGCTTGCGGGGATCGCGATCGGCATTCGGCGCGGCAATGTCAGCGTCTACGACCGGGAATATGTCTGGTCTGCCGAGCTGGGTCCCGAGGGCGAGCCGGTCCGCCTGGTCCGCGGCCGCATGATATCCGGAATCCGGAAGGACATGAACAAGCTGGTCTTCGCCTTCAACAAGACATTCGCCGATGCCGAGGCCGCCAACCTGCAGAAGAACGAGTCGAAGCTCGAGCTGCCCAGGCTCCTCATCCAGGGGCTGGACCATACGACGGTTCNNGCGCAGGACTACCTGGCCGCTGCGACCTTCACCATGACCGAGTGCCCCACGATCACGGCAGTGGATTTCAACTTTCCGCAGGGCGATCACGCCGCCCCGGGGATCTACACGCGGAAGAGCTTCACTGATTACCGGACCGTCGCCGTGAGGAAATGAGGCAGCCATGCCGGAGATCAACTTCGAACGCTTCGAATCGACCTTCACCATCCTGAACCCCTTCAACGGCTTCGCCGAGGAAGAGCACCGCGTGGAGGTGCGGAAGGACCCGCTCCTGCACGACACGAGCGTCTACAATCCCTTCCTGCGCGACAAGGCGAAGGCCTTCTTCGGCCAGAACGACGTCGAGCTGCTCGCCCGGCTCGCGGAGGACCCCGCGGGGAGCTGCATCTTCTGTGGCGAGAGCGCACGCACCAAGACGGCCCGGTACCCCGACGGCCTCATTCCCGGCGGCAGGCTCGAACAGGGCGAGGCGGTCCTCTTCGCCAACCTGTTCTCGCTCGCCATGCACCATCCCGTCATCGTGCTGTCGAAGGCCCACTTCCTGATGCCGTCGCAGATCAGCCCGGCCCTGCTCAGCGACGGCTTCCACTTGGCGCGGACCTACCTGAAGGACGCCTGCGACAGCGACCCGGCCCTCGCCTTCGCAACGGTGAACGCCAACTATCTTTTCCCGGCAGGGGCGAGCCTGGTCCATCCCCACATGCAGATGCTGGCTACCCGGGTGCCTTATACGTACCACGCGCGGCTCCTGGACGGCGTGTCCTCCTATCTGATGCAGAACGGCACGAACTACTTCGCGGACCTCATCGCCGAGGAGCGGTCCCGGGGCGAGCGGTACATCGGCAAGCACGGCGCCTGGCACTGGATCGCGCCCTTCTCGCCCATGGGAAGCAACGAGATCATGGCGGTCCACGACGAGGCGAGCGACCTGGGCAGGATCACGGTCCGCGACCTGCGCGACCTGAGCGACGGGATCGCGAAGGTCCTCGCCCTGTACGAGGGCCGCGGCCACCTGAGCTTCAACTTCTCCCTCTACTCGGCGAAGGGCGGCGAAACGGTCGGCTTCCGGTGCCTCTTCAAGATCGTGAACCGCCAGAACCT
>JAFNGD010000257.1:5925-6064 GCA_017885365.1 Nitrospirota bacterium | reverse complement strand
CTGTCGCGCCCGGTATGCTTGCGCAACCGGACATGCCGACAACAAGGAACGACAATATACAACCTAACAGCGTTAATGATCTCACTCGCGGCCTCCTTTTTTTACTATCACTTTCCCGGCGTGTACCAGATCGGAGATG
>JAFNGD010000257.1:419-5856 GCA_017885365.1 Nitrospirota bacterium | reverse complement strand
CGATCAGCTCCGGCGCGCCGATGGTATTGGTCCAGGTTGCGTTCGGCACGTCCACGGTGCTGCCCACTGCGGTCTTGCAGCGGCCGTCCTTGTCGATCGTCCGCCCGCCGGACACGGCGACATCATAGATGCGTTCCTGCAGCTTTCCGTTCTTGTCCACCCAGCCCTTGATGATCTGGATGCGGTCGAGGTTCGCGCCGATGGGGTCCTTCAGCGCGGCGGCAATGAACGTCGGCGACTTGCCCTTCGGTGCGTTCTCCATGTCGCCGCCCATGGGCACGCCCTTGGCGTAGCCGATGGCTGCGGGCAGGCGGTTATGCGCGTCCTCCGGCTGGTAGTCCCATCCACCAAAGAAGCGCACCAACATGCGCGGGCCGGTTGTCGCGTATGTCTCACGGCGCTGCATGGCGTCGAAGATCGCCTCGCGGGTGTTTTCCATGGCCCACACGGCTGCGTATCCGGACGCGCCGACCTCCCAATCCATGATCGTCACACCGGTCTTTGGATTCTTGAAGAAGGCCTTGGTCATGCGCTCCGGGCTGGGCTCCTGCGGCGCGGTCTTGCCGAAGAAGTTCTCTTCCTCCACGGCGGCGAGGCCGGTGTGCGCGTCGCTGCTGCCGATCATGCCGAACTTGTACGGGTTCGCGCCCAGCTTCGCTTCGAGCAGGAGGCCGTTCTTGAGCGCCGAGCGCGCGTATTCGTATTCAAGCATATCCTTTGTCTTCGCAACGCTGCCGTCGAGATTGCTCTTGTCCCAGATCTCAAAGCTGGCGAACTCGTCATTGGGAGAGAGGTAGGGGTGCGCCTCGCCGGTGCCCTTGGTCTGGGTCATCTCATAGAGCCGCTCCCACTTGGCGCGTGTCTCGGCATAGGTCTTGTCGATCTTCTTACCGAAGGCCTCGACAACCGGGAACATGGCGCCATTGCTCAGATTTCCGTTGTGGGCGATGGCGAGCACCTCGCTGCCGGTCTTTTGTTCTGTGGCAGCCATCCATTTCCAGAGGTCCTCGGGGTTGTCGCTTCCGAGCGGCTTCAGCGTGGTGTAGGGTTCAACGAGGCTTGCCTTCACGCCGTTCTCGCGGAAGACGACATTGCGGTGAAGGTTGTTGCCGCCCGTGTTCGAGGTCCATTCAAACCCTATGAACGCAGTGAACCTGCCGGGGTCGTTATAGGCTTCTGCAGCCTTGATCGTCTCCTGCCAGGCCGAGCGGTATGCCTTTGTGCCCGGAAGCGGGAACCCCTTGGGCAGCTTGTTCTGTCCAAAGCTGATGATGATGTCCATCGCAGCCTCGGCGCCCTTGCCGCCCTTGATCTGATCATGCCATCTCTTGCCCTGCTCCGTTGAAAGCAGCGTCGGATCGCCACTCATCAATAGCGGGAAGAAGCCCATGCCGTCCGAGTGGTCTGCCACGACAAGAAAGTCGAGCGGTCGGGACAGCTTGACCGGCTGACCGGTATTGGAGGCTATTTCCTCTCCCCGCGCGAACCGGTAGGCATCGCGCGGAGTGAGCCGCGCGCCGAAGGCGCCGGCGTCCATCGAGAACCCGGTGTGCAGATGCGTGTCGCCGAAGAAGGGCCGCGTGGGGAAGTTGCGGCCCGCATAGGGCGAGTAATTCGGCTTCGTGGGGTGGACCTTTTCCAGGTCCGCCTTACTGGCTGATCCGACATCGCCTTCGCCGACTTCTTGCCCGGCTGCAAACACCGCCAGTGCCAGACAACCGAGCATCACAAAAACCAGAAAAACACTGCGTAATATTGTTCTGTTCATTGTTGTATCCTCCTTTTTATTTTTTTGTCCTTCACCCAGAACTCTGAACTCTGAACCCTTAATCCTCACCTCATCGCCCAGCCGAACATCAACAGCCCGATAGCGGCGATCCAGCTGCCTACAACGCGCACCGCGATGCGCGCCCAGGGCTTTCCGAGCGAGACGACCAGTGCCGAGACCAGCGTGACGAGGACGAACAGCATGGCCATGATCCCGAACAGGCCCAGCGTACCCGCCCCTTCCCTCAGCGCAGCACCGTTCAGAAATCCGTGAACAAGCCCCAGCGCAATCACCAGACCTGTAACAGCAGTATCCGGCATACAAAGGTCCGCGGCCACGAGGCCGCCAAGGATAAGAAATGACATGGCCGGTATGGGAAGCATGGCAACATTGTTGACCATTGATCCTGCAAGTCCACCGATGAACCAGGCGATCGGCAGCAGGAACATTGCCCTTCTCCCGGCAATAGATCCCCGCAGACCGGCATAGAGCGCAAGCGCAAGCACCGGCACAAGGTCCTCAGGCGTCATCAGAAGATGTCCGATCCCATCGTACACAGGCCCCATGCCGGTTGTCACGAGATGGGCAAAAGCACGGGACGGACTGCAAAGCAAAGCGGATCCGGCAACGAGTCCGATACATATTCTCAGGTTACTCTTGATCCAGTTCACGCTAACGCCCTCCACAGAAAGGTCACACCCATGACAGCGATGAGCGCCCCGGCGCCACGCAGAGCCAGTTTGCCCATAGGCCAGCGGTGGACAAGACCTAGCGTGATGCCGATGCCATGCAGACAGCCCGTGGCGATCACAAAACCCATGCTGTAGAGCATTCCGCTCTGCCCCGCAGGAAGCTCCGTGCCGTGGGCATGACCGTGGAAGATCGCGAAGAAACCAACCAGCAGTGCGGCGATGATTATATTCGGACGAACCTCACCAACCACCATTGTTCCCAGAAGGATCGCGGACAGTGCAATGCCGATCTCGATCCCCGGCAACGGGATGCCGAGCAGCCCCATCATCGCTCCCAGCGACATGACCATCGGGAATGTAACGGGCAGCACCCACATTGCCGGGTTCCCGAGCTGCGCCCCCCAGAGACCGACCGCGATCATGGCGAGAACATGGTCAAGGCCTGACCAGGGATGCTGCAGGCCGGTGATGAAACCGGCTGCCTGCCCCTGCTCGACGTGAGCGAAGACAGAATCGGGTAAAACGGTCATGAATGCGCTTACGATTGCAATCATGCATTTATACTTCATATCTGTTCCCTCATCGTCATTCCGGCGAAAGCCGGAATCCAGTTATAGGATCGTATTATAAAGATCATGCCATTTCGGATTAGAGCCTTCGATCAATTCGATCTTCCAATTTCGCTGCCATTCTTTAAGTCGCTTCTCCCGCACAATTGCCGATTCCATGCTCTCGTGCAGTTCGAACCAAACGAGCAAGTGGACACTGTATCGTTTGGTAAATCCCTCTACCAGATCATTCTTGTGTTCCCAAACCCTTTTGACGAGGTTTGAGGTCACTCCGATATAAAGCGTTCCATTTCTCTTGTTGGCTAGGATATAAACAGCTGGCTGTTTATTCACTCAAACCTCTGGATTCCGGATGCAGCCAGCCCCGACAGGAATAAAGCCGGGGCTGGAATGACGAACCAATGTCATGCTCAATATCGATAAATTCGTATAAGGCCGTCTCCCCGGCGTAAGCCGGGACCAGTGAGATTTAGACTTTTATCACAGTCTGGATTCCGGCGTTCGCCGGAATGACGAATCAGAAATCTCATCTCAATCCTCCAAATAAGATAACTGTCCTCTGTATCGTCCAGTACGCCCCAAGGCTTCCGACCGTGTATCCCGGCAGCGCTTCGGCCCAGCGCGGCCAGCGGACCTCGAGAACTTTGAATGACCTCACCAGCGCAAGAGCCGTGAAGACAAAAACGAGCTGCCCCAGCTCGACACCGACATTAAAAAAGAGCAAGGCCAGCGGCAGTTCCGCCTTCGGCATGCCCGTGGTCGACAGGCCGCTCGCAAAACCGAACCCGTGCAGCAGCCCGAACAGGAATGCCACGACCCAGGGGTAGCTGATCGTCAGGCTCGTCTCTCCCCGCCAGGAACGGACGATCTCCGGCCCGAGGAAGAGAATGCTGAGTGCAATGGCCGCGTTGAGCGGCGGAAGCGGAGCGCTTGCATATCCAAGAGTGGCAATCGCCAGGGTGATGCTGTGCGCCACGGTGAATGCGGTGATGGTCTTCAGGAGCGTCATCCTGCCTTTGACGATCAGCATCAGCCCCAGCACGAAGAGCAGGTGATCAATCCCCTGAAGGATGTGATGGAAACCAAGTCCGATATACTCCCCTGCGGTGATATACCACGTACGTTCTCCGCGCAGCTGGGCATAGGGTTTTGACGGCCTGACGACCGCGGTCATCGTAGTGCCGTCGAGCCGGTTCAATCTCACAAAGACATCTGTTATTGTATTCTCCAGGCCCGGGAATCGTATGATGCTCCCCTCCAGACCCTGGCTACCGACAATCACGACGCTACGAAAGACCTGCGAGTCGGCGAGCAGGCGCATTGTCGGTTCCACGACGGTCTTCCAGTGCTCCGGCAATTCGAGACGTGCCGGATGCGGTCCGCCATAGTAGATCGGCGCTCGCCACATAACTTCGTACCGGTCCTTGTCGACCTGACGCAGTTCCAGCGTACCGGGCTGCGATTCGTGGGCAGAGCCGACGGTGCATGTTCCGAAGAACAGCAGGATGACGGCGAAAACACCCCTCACCCAACCCTCTCCCGCAAGGGGCGAGGGGAAGTAACGACTCTCCCTCCCTTGATGGGAGGGATTAAGGGAGGGTGACATTTTCATGATCATCGCGCGTTCACTTTCGAATTCACCGCAGCAGACAACGGCGCTGAAGCAGCCTTCGGCTTCTCCACGATCACTGTATATCGCTCCCGCCGGATCTTCGCATACGCCGCATCTTTAAGTTCCTTTTGTTTCTCCACCAGCCAGTCCCGCTTGACCGTCTCCCGGACATCGTTCAGGTCGGGCAGTCGCCTTTCATGGCGCTCTTTCACAAATACGAGGTGCAGGCCATATCCCGACCGGACAGGTCCGGTCCATACTCCGGGCTTTTGTTCAAGAAGGTTCTTTCCGAACTCATCGCCAAACTGTTTTTTGATGTCCCAGAGCGGTGAACGGGTGACTTCGACTTCCAGCATCGTGGGATCACCCATATTGTCCGGGTTGGCACCTGCAGTAAGTTGCGCAAGGACTTGTTTTCCATCGGACTCGGCGCTCTTACCCCGCTTGTTCGCATTGATGAAAACCTGCCGGAACGACATAATTGGATCGGTGAGATACTTCTCCCGGTTCTTCTTCATGAATGCCATGAGATCAGCATCCGACGGCTCCGCCCAGGTGGAAATATCCTCATAGATGAATTCCATCTTCTGGCGCATGCGCCGCTTCAGCACCTCGTCATCCCGGTCCAGCCCGATCGCGATCGACTCTCGATAGAAGATCTCGTTACGGATGAGTTCCTCGACAAATGTTTTCTCTTCCTCCGCCGTCGCTGGCCGCTGCCAGGTCTTCTCGAACTGGGTCTTCATCTGGTCGAGCGCGTCCCTGCTCACCGTGATCTGCGCGGCAAGCGCCCCCC
>JAFNGD010000257.1:0-364 GCA_017885365.1 Nitrospirota bacterium | reverse complement strand
CCAGATATGCGAGATACAGCGTGACGAGCACACTGTAGGTAAGCATGCCCCAAAGAGCCTGCGCCGAACTCTTGCCCGGCTGGCAAGCCACTCCAAGGGCGATCAGGGCGATGCCTGCCACTCGGCCCATCACCAGCCCCGTGCCGGAGATCTCTGCGTTGAACAACAGCCGGACCACGATCGGCGGATGCACCAGCAGGACCAGGCCGAGGGCAGCCTCGCCAAAAGCGGTGAGAGCCAGCAATTTCTTCATTCTTTTCTCCTAATCCGACATTGCCTTCTTTTTGGCCGTTTCCTTGCCAGCCTTCTCCGCCTCCGCCTTGTCCGGCGCCTTCATCGGCTTGACCTCGACAGTCACTTTCGT
>JAFNGD010000256.1 GCA_017885365.1 Nitrospirota bacterium | reverse complement strand
CAATGGACCTTTATGGTAAAGATCTGATTACTACGCAGGACTGGGGAAAGGAATGGCTTGATGAAGTTCTTGCCCTTGCAAAAGACATGAAAAGGCATAGGTATGAAAAGCCATACACTGAAATCCTTAAGTACAAGACTTTCTTCATGTTCTTTTATAACCCTTCGGTAAGGACGAGGCAGTCTTTTGAAGCGGCGGCCACAGAACTTGGAGGGCATGCTCAATTTCTCGAGCCAAAAGCGATGAGATTGAAGTCAAAAGAAAAAGCAGGCGAAACGATAGAGGATGCAGCAAATGTAATGTCGAGATACGGGGTTGGTCTTGGAATAAGGATTCTTGAAGATGCTATTGAGCAGTATGGCGATGGCGAAGCATTGCTTAGAGAATATGCGAAATATGCATCAATTCCTATTGTTTCAATGGCTCATGATAAGTATCACCCCTGCCAGGGGCTTGCAGACCTCATGGGGTTGCAGGAACATATGGGAGATGTGAAGGGCGCAAGAATAGCTATGATGTGGGGTTATTCCCCAATGGTGCGTTCCTGGAGCTCCGTTCAGGAGGATATCCTCCTTCTTCCAAGATATGGAATGGACTTTACTCTTGCATATCCTGAAGGTTTTGACCTTGACCCGGAAGTTATTAAGACAGCGAAGAAGAATGCTCAGAAAGCTGGAGCAAAGTTTGAAATAACCCATGACAGGTTTGAAGCAGTTAAAGGTGCTGATGTTGTCTATGCAAGGCAATGGATGAGTCCAAAGAGATATGCCGTTGGCAAAGAAGAAGACCAAAAACTCGCCCTTCAATACAAGGATTGGAGGTTAACTTCAGAGCTCAATGATTTAACGAACAAGGCCTATTTTATTCACCCTATGCCAGCTGATAGAGGGAATGAAGTGGACGATGAAGTAGCAAGTGGCCCTCGTTCAATCATTTACGATATTGCAGAAAACAGGCTCCATGCCCAAAAGGCGATAATGGCCCTCACAATGGCATCTGGATGGAAATAGTTTCTCCTGGCTTCAAGATGTGCTTACAGATTGGTATGTCAGAACCTTCATATCTTCACCTTCTAATCTGTCACTTTCTTTGAAATCCATCCTTTTTGGATAAGTGCGCTCGACCCGGTATCTTCTAGCCATTTTCCTTTAGTTCATATCCTTGATCTGTCCCTCTGTAATAATAACCATCCATAAAGTTACCCAGGCCAATTTAGAGCTCTTCTATGCGTTCATATTGCTTCTTTCTAAAGGCAACAGAATAGAATTCATCTAAAAGGGTTCTATTTGGGTCATGTCCAGTATTGTTCGCAATTTGACAGTTCGGAAATCATCGGAAGCACTGAATTGTCACGCCGCTTCATTCAATAGCACTTGGTGCCTGGCAAGCGACTCCGCCTTCATGTAACTCCGTCCGCTCTGCCAATCCTCCTCGTATTCAATCAGGTACGTGGTGACCAACCGCAGGTACGAGGCGATGCCCGGGAATATCCCGACGACCCGCGAGCGACGGCGTGTCTCCCTGTTGAGCCGCCCCAGCGTGTTGCTCGACGCGATCTTCCGGTGGTCGATCTCCGTGCACGCGTAGAACTGGAGCGAGTCCTCGAGGCCCACGCCCAGACACTCGATCGCCTGCGGGAACTGCTGTCCATACAGCTCGGCCCATCGTTGCGCGCACGCCGTGGCGCTCTCGCTGTAGGGTTCCAGCCAGATCTGCTTCAACCGCGCGGCGAACGCCTCCTTCTCCCTCTAGCTCACATGCGCCAGGATGTTGCGCATGAATGCACCTTGCAGCGCTGCCAGGACGCCCCGATGAAATCCTTGCGGATCGCTGCCTGCAGTCCGGCGCTCGCGTCGGAAACCACCAGCCAGACCTTCTTGAGGCCCCGCTCCCGTAACCGGGCGGACAGCGCCCGGTAGGTTTCCTCCGATTCGTTCTCCATCGGCTCCACGGCCAGGATCTGGGGCATCCCCCGCATGTTCACCCCTTTTACGACCATGACCGGCATGTTCTGTACACGCCGGCCTTCTCGGATCTTCTCGTACAGGGCGTCCACCCAGACTACGGGGTATTCCGTATCGAGGGGTCGGTTGCGGAACTCCCCGACCATCCCGTCGAGCCCCTTGTTGATCTCGCTCACCTGCAAGGCGCTGATGTGCTCGATACCCAGGCTCTTCGCCACACGGTCGATCTTTCGCGTCGAGACCCCGTTGCGCCAGGCCTCCTGGATGACCTCGACCGGCGCCAGCTCGCTCCGTTTCTCTCGTCACGAGAAACGGTATGTACCCACCCTTGCGCAGCTTCGGGATCACCAGGTACAGCGTGCCCAGCCGCGTGTCGAAGCGGCGCACCCGTATGCCCGATCGATAGGTCACCCGGTTCGTCTCGTGCTTGCCCTTTTCCGCTCCGATCTTGTGCGCCACCTTCACCTCCACCAGCTTCTGCGTCATCCATTGCAGCATCGACAGCAGCGGATCCTCCTCCGCGATGAATTCCAGTAGCTTGCTTTCAAAGAACGTAGTAGCCTTGGTCTTGGTCATTGGTTGCTTCCTCCCTGTCAGTTTTGGCAACAACATCTTGGAACTTCCAATGATCCTTTTCAATCTCCAAATTGCAAACTTGGTTGTACACTAGCATTGGGGACTTTATGATAGCTAAGGGAGAACAAATGCACGAGGAATATGAAAGTTCCGAAATGGGTGTTTTGTTGGAAAGCTTCTGGTATAAAGCAATTGTCGGAGCTCTATTTGCTCTATTTGCTGGCCGATGTACAATCTAAGTGCAACGAGCTGAACTGAAAAGGGAAGTCCATCGAGACAAACCGATGCGATAAAATGGAAGTTACCAAACAGCCATCATTGGTGTAGAAGGTTTACTCGATGAGCTACTACTATCTTACCATTAGTGAACGCGAGTGCATACTGCTGATGTATCACAATCAGAAAGGCATCACACAGATTGCACAAGCGCTTGGTCGGAGCAAGAGTACTATCAGCTGGGAACTCCGCAGAAATAAAGGAAGACACGGCTACAGTACTCATGAGGCTCAGAATTCTTACAGGCTTCGCAGACGGGCATGTAAGCCTCAACTGAAGGTCATGAGGTCAGAATTACGAACAGATTGTAAACGGCTTGGAACAGTACTGGTCACCTGAGCAGATTATTGGCCATCATGGCATGGACCTTTGCACCGCAACTATCTACGGTGCCTTAAAGAACGGCTTGTCACCAACCGTTCTCCGAGAAAAACTCAGGCAGCAAGGGAAATGCCGCAAAGCAGAGAGTGAAGAACGAAAGAGGTACGATCCCTGATTGCATATCCATCGATGATAGGCCAGCTACAGCGGCAACGAATGATCTGGGCGGGTGAGGCAGCAACCTCGCCCGCCTTTCCGTCAAGGAGGAATAATGTCTTCAGTTCTTGAGCTGAAATGCATGAAGTGCGGACGCGAATACGACCCTTCCACGACCCGCTATGTCTGTCCCACATGCGGCAATGACGGAATCCTCGAAGTCCTGTACGACTACGATCGGATCCGAACGGTCCTCACCAGGGAACAGTTGGAGAATGACCCCGATCTCTCGATGTGGCGATATCTCGCGCTCCTGCCCATCGAGGAACGTCCTCCATCGCTGACACTCCAGATCGGCTGGACACCGCTGTATGCAAGCCGACGTGTCGGTCCTCAACTCGGACTGGACCATGTGTGGTTCAAAGACGACGGGCGCAATCCAACAGCTTCGCTGAAAGACAGGGCCTCCGCCATCGCCATCGCCAAGGCAGCCGAACTTGGCGAGCGCGTTATCACAGCCGCAACGACGGGCAATGCAGGTTCCAGCCTGGCAGGGCTTGCCGCAAATGCAGGATTCACCGCATACATCTTTGCGCCCGCATCCGCGCCTGCGGGAAAGATAGCACAGTTGCGAGCATTCGGCAGCCATCTGTTTCTCGTCGACGGCAACTACGACCAGGCATTCGACCTCTGCATGGACGCGACGGAACGATTTGGCTGGTACAACAGAAACACGGCCTTCAACCCGTACATGGTTGAGGGCAAGAAGACCGTGGCCCTCGAGGTCGCCGAGCAGCTGCGCTTCGAAGCACCAGACAAGGTCATCGTCTCGGTTGGGGATGGCTGTATCGTCTCCGGTGTCGCAAAGGGATTCCGCGACCTGTTGACCCTCGGACTCATCGACCACATGCCCCAGCTCATAGCAGTCCAGGCTGAAGGTTGCGCTCCGATCGCGCGCGCGGTGATCTCCGGCGAACCGGTCACCTACTTGGAGAACCCGGCATCGTGTGCTGACAGCATCGTCGCCGGCATTCCACACAACCATCTCATGGCGCTACGCGACATCAGGTCCAGCGGCGGTCTGGCGGTCACCGTCTCAGATGACGAAATCATCGACGCCATAGGGTTCCTGGGCAGGAACGAAGGTGTCTTCGCTGAACCAGCCGCGGCGGCTTCCGTGGCCGCACTGCGCAAGCTGGCCGACAGCGGTGACCTGCACCAGGAGGACCGCATCGCTGTCCTCATCACCGGGAATGGGCTGAAGGATGTTCAGAACGCCCTCAAGGTGAAGGGCACCAGCATGACGATTCCCCCGCTCATCGATGCAGTGGGACAGGCGATNNCATGAATCACCTCAGCAGATCGCTACGTTGCTTTTTGGCTGCCGGACAGTAGAATTCAACGTGGAAACTGAAGCCGTTGGAAGGAGATGCCAATGCTGAGTCTGGAACTGATTCGTCAGCATCCTGACCTCGTGAAGGCCGGGATAGCAAAGAAGAACGAAGGGCCGGAGATGGTCGACGAGATCCTTGAGGTCGACCGGCAGAGGCGCGACCTGCTCCAAAAGGCAGACGAACTCAAGCATCTCCGCAACGAAGCCAGCGAGCAGATCGCCACACTCAAGCGTGCCAAACTGGACGCTTCAGCTGCCATCGCCGCGATGAAGGACGTCGGCTCGCACATCGCAGAGTTGGACGAACGAGTGAAGGTGGTCGATGCGCGCCTTCGAGCCTTGCTGCTCTGCATCCCAAACCTGCCTCAAGCGTCGGTCCCTGTCGGCAAGAGCGACAAGGAGAACACCGTCGTGTTTACGTGGCATGAAAAGCCGACCTTCACATTTGTTCCGAGGCCTCACTGGGAGATTGGAGAATCTCTGGGCATCATCGATTCTGCAGCGGGCGCGAAGATTTCCGGCTCGCGCTTCTATGTTCTCAA
>JAFNGD010000255.1 GCA_017885365.1 Nitrospirota bacterium | reverse complement strand
CTACATTGACACCGCGTCAAATGGTGTTGGGAGTGCTGAAGCTGACCGAGGACTGGAAGTATGACGCCGTATCGATCGGCTACCCTGGACGGGTCCGAGACAACCGGCCGGCTTCGGAACCGGTACACCATTTGACGCGGTGTCAATGTAGGCCCTGAGGGAAACTTCCGCGGATCGGTCTCACCGGTGACGAGGAGTTTGACGCTGTTCCCGCCGATGTCGATGACCAGTACCTTCATGACAAGTCCCCTAACCCGGAATAACCGGAACCAAAAGCATCTCTCACAGAGCACGGGTCGGACGCAGAGTTACTTCAACAGATCAAATCTTGGGTTGAACCTGTCTGAGCGCAGCGGCGCTCGTTCCCGTCCGGGTGGTCTCGCTCTTTTCAACGGCTGTGGAAGAACGCGCCTCCTCTTTCTTTCTCTTCATGAACGATCCTCTCTTTTGCAGGTGATGATTTCGGATAGAGACACCGTAATACTAATTCGAATATATCACTTTTTTCCGGACTCGGCTGGCTTTGATCATTTCATCGCCGTGGACGTGCAGCTTTCAGGCATATGGATCTGCGCTCTGACGCACCTGTTTGAAGGGAGTACGGCCCGGTGCTACACTTCGCCTATGCAGCCGTCCGGAATGGGATGCTATCACCCTGAAAGGATCGGGGAACTACCATGCAGGATCATGAACAACGGACAGGAAGGGATTTCTTGCGGTTCATCGGCTTCTGGACCGAGAAGCGGAGCCTCACGGCGATGCTGCGCCGGTGTTCCACCTCTTCATCCTCACCCGGTGAGATTTCTCGGCCACGCTTTCTATCTCATCTCGGTCCTTTTTCTCTCTCTCGTGCTGCCAGCCGGCCTCCTCCCGCTGGCGAGACAGCGCGCGCTTCGCCGGATAGGGATCGTCGTCTTCGCCGCGAACACATAGCGTATTGCGTTATTGTGCGGGTCCGTGACACTCATGGCACAGCATCTGTTTCCAGGCGTCACCGATGTCCGTGGGATGAGGGTGACCCATCACGCGGAACACGGCCTGCTCCGCAGCCGCCACGCCCTGTCCGGGAGCCTTCTCGATCAGGAGGTGGCAGAGGCTGCAGTCCCGGGACAGCACGGTCCCGTCCTCGCTCCGGTGCTTGCCGTCGTGGCACCGGAAACATCCGGGGGAGAACCGGTGGCCCTGGTTGTTCGGAAAGTTCTTCCAGCTGACCTGCATGTACGGGTCGTAGTTCCGGTCATAGGCCCGCTGGAGCGCGCCGATCGCCACGGCGATCGCGGCCTCCCGGTCCCTGGCCTCGGCAGGATAAGCCTGGCTATAGAATTCCCTGATCGACCTGTCGATGCCCTTCCGCGCCTCTTCCCTCGATGCATAGGCCGCCTCGAGCGCTTTCACGGAGATGCTCTTGATCTCCGGCAGACCCGGATCGACGAGCCCCACGCCAAGCATCACGTTCAGGATGACGTCCGGAGGGTTGTAGGGATGACCCTGCCGGTTGTGGCAGTCAACGCAATCCATCCGTCTTGTCCCGGCCTTTGCCGCATCGGCATCGCTAAGTTTCGAGTCGGTGCTGCGGTACACCCGTTCCTTCCCGTCAAGCCGCTTGACGCGGACCCAGGGGATCACCGTCCGCTTCGGGTCCGTCGCTGCATAGACGATCTCTTCCGTCGTGCTGGAATGCCAGTGCATCTTCGGCGGCCGTTCCGACGTGAACTCGGTCTTGCCCATCCGCAGCAACAGGTTGATCGTCTTCCGGGAGTTCTTTTTGTCGGAAAGGAAATAGGTCCTGCCTTCCAGCCGCTGGTTGACCTGGTACTTCGGACCGTGGCAGTTCTCGCAGACATCCTGGGATGGCCGGAGGTCCGCTACCGGCGTCGGGATGGGCTTCGGATACCGGTCGAGCAGGACGTCAAAAAGCTGGCGCGTGCCTTTCAGTTTGTAGAGAAGAAAATACTTTGCTCCCGGCCCCACATGGCAGTCTGCGCAGGCTATCTTCGCATGGACCGAGTACCCATGGGAACGGAATTCCGGCCCCATGACCTGGTGGCACATCATGCCGCAGAATGTCTTCGATTCCGTGAATTCATAGGTCTTATACCCGGCAAAAGCATAGAGCAGCGACAGCAGCAGGAATGCCGTCAGCACCACCCCGGCCGTTTTACGGTGCTTGGGATCGTTGAAGTCAATGACCAGAAAGCGGCGTTCAACAGGAGCACCGGCAAGCTCCTTCCGCCGATCCTGCCTGATCCCGATGATGATGAGGACCACGCCGAAGAGTACGAACGCCGGCAGTACGAGCCAGATGACAAGGTCCGCATAGGGATGGGCACGGGAGGACATCGCCTCGATGATCGACAGGAAGACGATGAAGCCGACGTTGAATACCGCAATGACCAGGCCGGTGAGCGAAACCGGATTGGAGAGGACCTTCGGGAGCCGTTGCTTCATCATGTCAGCTACCTCCTTGTCGTTGCGCATCAGAGTCGATCAGCCCACAACAGCGGCGAGCACAGCCACGGCTGCTGTCGCGGCCAGTTCATCAAGCAACTTCGAGTCGATCTGTTTCGTGCCGCTCCGGATTTTGTCAGAAGTTGAACGTGTAGGTGACATAGAGTGACGCGTCCGCGACCCGGGCGTCATAGCCGTTGCCGTACACGCGCGGCGACGCATAGGAGAACTGGATACCGACATGGTCCCATTGCGCGATCAGGAAGTTCGTGATCGCAAGCCGTGGTTCCACGTTGTTCTGGGACGTATGCACGATCTCGCCGGTCGAAAGCCGCACGGTGCCGCTGAACCGCGCCGCCCCGACCCCGGCGCCGACGCCGAGCCGCACGAAGCGTCCTTTCCGGCGATGCTCGCCCCACTGGTAGTACAGCGTCGGCACAGCGTAGACCATGTACCCGTGCACCTCAGTCCCGAAGTCGGCGAACTTGTCATTCGCGGTCTCCTGCTTCGTCAGATCGAAATCACTATAGCTCACCATGATCGTATAGCCGAAGTTCGACTCCTTGAAGAAATAGGGCTTGGTGCTGTAGCTTACGTACAGTGTGCTGTTGTCCTTCTGGACCAACTTGCCCGTCGCGCCGTCCGAGGTGCGCTTGACATCGAGCACCCATTTCATGATCCCATAGCCGATCGTCAGGCTCGCCTCGTCGGTAAGCTCCTTCCAGAGCCAGCCCACGATCCCCTTCCCGGGTGATTCGGCGGTCGCGGTGGGCGCCGTGATGATCTCCGTTCCCGGCGTCTGTGGTCCCGGCTCGCCGGCAGCTGCAGCCACGCACAAGACAATAAGCATGAACAAGCCTGCCATGACCGGAAGGAAGCGCCCAACGGCCCCTCGTATCAAGCATGTTCCCTCTCCTGTCGATGATAGAAATTGCTGCATCGGATGAAGCATAACAAAAGCGCTTCCCAAAGTCAAAGAGCACCGACACCCTTGGCCTCGATGTCCTCGCAGCGCCGTTCACGCGCTTGACCGGTTCCTGGGCAGTATCTCGATCGTGAGATGCCTTGTCGGGGAGGAACGCTGTGCAGGCGCCGATGAAGATCATCGAGCTGGCCATTCCCAAAGAGCTCGAATGGAAGTACGCATGTCCGCAGAAGAAGCCATTCTTCCGTATGGACCGGGAAATAAAAATAAAGGCGCCGCCCTTCCGGGCAGCGCCTTTTGGTCCTTCCTGATGTCGTTTTATTCCTTCGTGGAACCGCCGCGTTCTCCAGGCCACAGCTCAGCGCCGCGGCAGCAGCTTTGCCTTGTCCAGCTCCTGCATGATGGTCGAGGTGAAGGGACCGATCTTCTCCAGCAGGTGGTCCTCGTACTTCGTGCTGGTGTAGGCCGACCAGAGCGGGTTGCTCGTCTGCAGGTCGAACATCGTTGTCTCCAGGGTGGCGTAGTAAAAGCCATAGGAAACGTCCCGGATGCCCACGTCCGTATACGAGGTCATGGAGGTAGGCGACCCCATGTATCCATCCCAGCTCGTCGCAAACCCGGCGGGAACGGCGTACCGGCGGAGCGGCGTGGTAGTCTCGCCGGTCGTCTTCTTGAGGAACCTTACGACCAGCACCGCCTCGGCCTTCAACTCGCCCGCCTTGGCGATGATTGCATCCTTGGAAGGCAGACCCTCGTCAGGGAACACCGTCGTGCCTTTGAACGGTTCGACGCCATGCGCCATGAGCTGCCGGGCGAACTCATCCTCCATCAGCGTCCGCGGGCCCCGCTCCTTGGTCACGGCGAGCACGAGGATCCGAGCCGGGCGGCCGGTGTAGGCCTCGTCCCTCCAGGAATCGATGACCTTCGTGCCGGCACAGCCGGACAGCAGGACCGCAGGGACCACTATTGCTATGACCAGGGTCAGAAGAGTCTTCTTCCTCATTATAGAGCTCCGTTCAAGCCGTTCCGGCCAATATCTTTGTCTTCCTCATCCGATGCAGGATGGAGACGAGTATATACTATGGCTCTTCTTTTCGCAAGACAGAGGGATTATGATCAGCCCGCCGCACGGTCCCGGGCCACGTCACCGCGCCGGCTTCGGCGGAAAGTTCTTGAGCAGCTCGGCGATCACGGCGTTGATCTTCTGCTGTTGCTCCTCAGGCGACTGTTTCGGTATTATCTCTGCTGCAGCAATACCCTTCCAGAGGAGCGTTCCCGAGGCCCGCTCCGTGATCATCACGGTCAGCTCACCTTCCTGCTTCACCCGCGGTTTGCTCTTCCCGCCGCCGAGGGAAACGGACCCATGGCTCCCGACCGGAACGGCGATCGAGGCGCCGACCGCTGTAGACCCTTTCTG
>JAFNGD010000254.1 GCA_017885365.1 Nitrospirota bacterium | reverse complement strand
GGATCGCTTCCGCAGTCCTGACCTTATTAGCCAGGACCCCGGAAGGGAGCTCGAGATAGGCAGGTCTGACCTTCGCTGACGTCATGGCATTACCAGCACAGAACTTCTTGAGATCTCCTGAACCACAAAAATGCCCCCCCCTCCCTGAGAGTATGCCATAATTAAAGCAGGGAGGTGATGTTCTCATGTTCCTGTCCGCGAAAACAGTCGTCCGGATCCTGATCTATTTTCTGGTCATCCTCCTTCTCCTCCTGTTTGTTGCCCTCTCGGCTGCCGCGGACCAGTACATGCTCAAGCGGCAGCAGATGGTCGAGCAGGACATGAGGGGGAGGGACATCCGTGATCCTGTCGTTCTCAGCGTTATGGGCAGAGTGCCGAGGCATGTGTTCGTGGATGCACCCTACCGGGACATGGCATATGACGACCATCCACTGCCGATCGGAGAGGGACAGACCATCTCGCAGCCCTATGTGGTCGCGCTCATGACCGAAGCCCTGCGGCTGCGGTCTACCGACCGGGTGCTGGAGATCGGAACGGGCTCAGGTTATCAGGCGGCGGTGCTGGCCGAGATCGTGAAGGAGGTCTATACCATCGAGATACGCAAGCTCCTTGCCGACCGGGCTGAAAAGACCCTCGCTGATCTCGGGTACCGGAATGTGAGGGTCAAATTCGGCGACGGGTACTTTGGTTGGGCGGAGCATGCGCCTTATGATGCGATCATCATCACGGCTGCGGCAAACCACATCCCTCCGCCGCTCATCGAGCAGCTCAAGGAGCGCGGCCGGCTCATCGTGCCGCTCGGCAGCACGGTGTATTTCCAGACCCTCACCCTCGCGACGAAGCGGAAAGGGGAGCTGGACGTTGAACAGATATGCCCCGTGGCCTTCGTGCCCATGACCGGAAAGATGCAGGAGCGGTAGGAATTTTGGCTTTCTGAGACAGGACATGTTGGTAATAATAGCAAATTTGTCTGTGTTTGTTCGTGCGGTTTATCGGTCGACTTGTGATCACGCCAAAGCTCAGCCGTCGGCCCGGGTATCATGCATCAGGTTATAATAATTGCCGCGACATAGGGCAGATTTCGATATTGTTCCGCGCAGTCTACGCCGTACCCAACTACGAATTTGTCCGGAATTTCGAATCCCCGATATTTAATGGGTGCCAGGACCGTACGACGCGGTTTCTTGTCCAGCAGCACGACAGCTTCGAGGCTTGCTGGTTCTTTTTCCGTAAACCGCTTGAACAAACAATCGAGGGTCTCTCCCGTGTCAATGATCGTGTCAACGAGGAGCACATGCCTTCCTCTCACATCGATTTCAATGTCCTTTTTGATCCGGATTTCTCTCGCTGATGTTGTTGACATACCGTAGCTTGATGCGGAAATGAAGTCGATTGTCACGGGCAACGTGATCCGGCGCATGAGGTCCGCCAAGAACACGACCGCGCCCTTCAGGATACCGACAAGAACGAGGTCTTTACCTGCATAGTCTGTCGATATCCGGGCAGCCAGCTCGTTGACCTCTGTCTGAATAGCCTGCTCGTCGAACAATATTTCCTGAATTTCGATCATCTGAGAATACGTTCCTTTCCGTGCAATATCCGTTTACGTGGGAATGACGCTCACGGTTCAGACAAAGAGGTCAATGAACTTGAACTGCTTCACATCCACGAGCCCCCTGTCCGTCAGCTTCAGTTCGGGGATGACCGGCAGGGCCAGGAACGAGAGTATGCCGAAGGGATGCTCGATCGTTACTCCCAGTCCTTTGATCGCCGAATCGATCTTTGTGAGCTTTTTGACCACAACATCAAGCGGCTTATCCGACATGAGCCCTGCGATGGGCAGGGGAATTTCCGCCACGACCTTCCCGTTGTTCACGACCACGAGCCCCCCGTGTATCTTATGAACGCGTGATACGGCGGCCAGGATGTCTTCATCGGTAATCCCGCAGGTGATGATATTGTGAGAGTCGTGGGCAACGGTTGCTGCAATGGCGCCTGATTTGAGCCCAAGACCCTTGATAAGGCCGAATCCCCGATTGCCGGTGGCCTTGTGGCGCTCTATTACCACTAGTTTAAGAATATCCGTCTGTACATCGGAGACAACACAGCCGTCCTGCACGTTCACGGGCATGATCGAACATTTTGTCTCGATCTGGTCCGGGATGAGCTCGATGACCCTCGCACACCCGGTTTTCGCCTTCAGGACTATGTCCTGTTTTCTGAT
The DNA here is from genome assembly GCA_017885365.1 of Nitrospirota bacterium. Next base: position 764 of record JAFNGD010000254.1, on the reverse strand, counting down.
CGGGCCTGTTCTGATTGATCCTCTCGTGCGCTCGTGATGCCTGCTCCGGATAGCTGTGATGCATATCCCGTCCTCAGCTACCAATCTCCCGAGCTTGAATACCTTTTCTACAGCAAAATTATTAAGATCATCGATCACAACCATGTCAGCGTCGTATCCGGGCAGCACAGCGCCCTTCTGCTGGAGCCCAAAATGGTGTGCCGTATTGATAGTAGCCATTTGGATGGCCATGATAGGGTCCAGACCGAGGTGGATGGCTTTCTTGATGAGCTGGTTAATGCTTCCTCTCTTCAAGTCGCCGGGCTGGAAGTCGTCCGTTGCAAGGGTAAAGAACCGCGCATTGGCCTGCGTTACCGCGGGAACCAGGGCTTCCAGGTCTTTGGCCGCCGAGCTTTCTCGCATGAAGATCGTCATGCCGACCCGGACTTTTTCCCGCGCCTCATCGGCGGTGGTGCTTTCATGGTCTGACGATATGCCCGCCCCCGCATAGGCGCACAGATCATTGCCTGAAAGCTCAGGTGCATGGCCGTCTATCATGGTGTGCGAAAAAGCATTCAGCTTTCGCACCATGTCCGGGTCGCTGTGCAGCACGCCGGGGTAATTCATCATCTCGGCAAGGCCGAGTATTCGCTTGTGTTTGAGAAGCGGCAGGAGGTCCGCTGCGGTGAGTCGTGCGCCCGACGTCTCGAGGGAGGTGGTGGGCACGCAGGAGGGAAGCATGAAGTAGAAGTCCAGGGGGAGGCCTTCGGATGCGGAAAGCATGT
>JAFNGD010000253.1 GCA_017885365.1 Nitrospirota bacterium | reverse complement strand
CTGCATCCAGAAGGACCAAAGGCTCGTCCTGTTCTATATTGTCACCTACGACGTCTGCTTCCTATGGATCGAGCGCCACCGGACTGCGGAGTATGACCTGGAGCGCGTGGCGAAGGAAGCCTGGATGGATGTGGGCGACGGTCGTCCTGCCGAGCGGACATCACGTGAGCAGGTGTGCGAGGAGGACCGCTTTGCTGAAGAGTACGAGACGTCGCTCATGGGCAAGCTCGACGATGACGTGCTGCGGAAGATCTTTTCCGGATTGGTTGAGCGTCGATAGCGTATACCTTGGCTTGATAAGGGTATCTCTTGAAAGGAGAACAGACCATGAAACATATGTTCACGCTGGGAGCGAGCACCATCCCGGGAGAGTTCATCATTCCCCGGCTGCTGTCCGCCATGATCAAGCACCTGCCGGAGATCGAGCTGAAGGTGGAGATATCGGACAGTCTGAAGGTATTCGAAGGAGTGCGGAAGGGCGCGTTCGAGATCGGCATCATCGGAACACGATTCGATTCGCCGGAAGTCGACTTCTCGGTCATCGTCAAGGACGACCGGCTGGTGCTGATCACTCCGAAGAACCATCCGCTCGCCGCCAAGGCTACTGTTTCACTGGGCGATCTCAAAGGCCAGAACTTCGTCACCCGGGAAAAGGGATCAGGCACGCGGGCTGCCTATGAGAAGGCGTTCAAGGACGCGGGGCTCGCGCTGACAGACCTGAACACCGTCGCCGAGGTCGGCACCACCGAAGGCATCATCCAGGCCGTCGAGGGAGGTGCAGGCATCGCCATTGTTTCGGAACTGGCTGCGAACGAGGCCATCGAGCTCAAGAAGGTGCAGGTGCTGAACATCCCCCTCCTCAAGATGATCAGGGATTTCTCGATCATCACGCGAAAGGGCATACCGCTGTCCAAGGACGCGTCGGAAGTGCTCGCCGTGATCAAAACGGTGATGAAGTGATTCGGTCGACAATTGCTGTGCTGATACTGTAAAGCAACGAGAGACTGTTGACTGGCTGTGTCGGCTGGCGCCGGCTTCAGGCTTCAACCCTGTAGGACTGCCGTGCATGGCATGTCATCGGTTCGATTCCGAAGTCAGTCTCTCAATTTGGAAAATGCATTCCGCAGGAATTTGTGTCATTCGGATGGTGGTGCAGCACCGGAATACATTTCGTCGCGCCATAAGCATAGGAGCGGCTTTTATTTTGCCAAGGAGGTTGCATGGAAACGAAACAATTTGAAGTAAAGGCATACCCCGAGATGTGGAAAAGCCTCGGGATGAACGTGGAGCGGTTCGACAAGATGCGCGTCATGCTAGGAGACGTGTATACGAAGACCTATTTGTCCCAGAAGAACCGCCCAGCCCGGATGGAGTATTTCGACGGCATGATCTCCGAGATCCATGGCGGCAGGGTCCAGGAAATCCTTGACGCGAAGAAAGAGGGACGGCCGGTAGTGGGGACCTTTTGCGTCTTCGTGCCCGAGGAGCTGATCCTGGCCGCGGGAGGGGTGTGCGTGGGGCTCTGCGGCGGATCGCAGGGTTCCATCCCCGACGCGGAAAAGACGCTGCCCCGCAATATCTGTCCCATGGTCAAGTCCGCCTACGGGTTCAAAGAGGGAAAGATCTGCCCCTACTTCCAGTCCGTGGATTTCGTGTACGGCGAGACGACCTGCGACGCCAAGAAGAAGACCTGGGAGCTCCTGGACCGCATGGTACCCACCTATGTTATGGAAATTCCTCAGCTCAAGAGGGAGCGCGACCGGGCTTTGTGGCTCGAAGAAGTAAAGGACTTCAAGACGCAGATGGAAAAGAAGTCGGGAAAGACGATCACCACCGAGGCGGTCACCGCGGCGACGAAGATTATGAACGCCAAGCGGAAAGCTCTTCAGAGGCTGAACGCGCTCCGCGCCAACAGCCCCGCTCCCATCAGCGGCAAGGACGTGCTGCTCATCGAACAGATCGCCTTCTACGACGAGCCGGTGCGCTTTACCGCGAAGGTGAACGCACTCTGCGACGAGCTGGATGAGCGGGTAAAACAGGGGGCCGGCGTGGCACCGAAGACGGCGCCGCGCATCCTGGTGTCAGGAACGCCCATGGCCTTGCCGAACTGGAAGCTGCACAACCTTATCGAATCGGCCGGCGGCATCGTCGTGAACGAAGAGAGCTGCATCGGCACCCGCTATTTCAAGGACCTCATGGATGAATCGAACGGCAGCCTGGACAAGCAGCTCGCCGCGCTCACGGACCGCTATATGAAGATCGACTGCTCCTGCTTCACGCCGAACAACGAGCGTATCGATCAGGTCATCAAGGAATACCGGGACTCCAAGGCCCAGGGCGTGATCCACTATTGCCTCCAATTCTGCCACACGTATAATATCGAAGCGATCAGGATCAAGGAGGCCTGCGAGAAGAACGGCATTCCGTTCATGGCCATCGAGTCCGACTACTCGCCGGAAGATGTCGGCCAGCTCCAGACGCGCGTCGAGGCNNCAGGTCAGGAAATAGCCCGTGCTCGTGGGAATTGACATAGGCTCCCGGACGATCAAGGCCGCCGCGCTCAAGGACGGCAAACTGTATGACTATCAGGTCGCGGAAAGCGGATTCGATCCGCACCGGCAGGCGCTGGAGATGATCGAGCAGTATCATCCCACGAAGATCATTGCGACCGGGTATGGACGCCACCTTGCGCAGA
>JAFNGD010000252.1 GCA_017885365.1 Nitrospirota bacterium | reverse complement strand
AACGAGGCCATGCGCGACTGGATCACGAACGTGGGGAACACGCACTATGTGCTCGGCACGGTCTACGGCCCCCATCCCTTCCCCCTGATGGTCCGCGACTTCCAGTCCGTCATCGGCCGTGAGGCGAAGAAGCAGATCGTGAAGATGGAAGGTAGGATGCCGGACGCGCTCGTGGCCTGTGTGGGCGGCGGTTCGAACGCCATGGGCCTGTTCCATGAGTTCCTCGACGATGGGGCCGTCAAGATGTACGGCGTCGAGGCGGGCGGCCTCGGCATCGAACGGGGCAAGCACGCCGCTCGGTTCGCCGGCGGGTCCCTCGGCGTGCTGCAGGGCTGCAAGACCTTCGTGCTCCAGGACGACGAGGGCCAGATCGAGATGACCCACTCGGTGTCGGCCGGGCTGGACTACGCAGCCGTCGGGCCGGAGCATGCGATGTATCATGACACGGGACGCGTTGAATACACCTATGCCGTGGACGAGGAAGCCATGGAGGCCTTCGACCTCCTGTCGCGGCTCGAAGGCATCATCCCGGCGCTCGAGAGCGCCCATGCCGTCGCCTACTGCCTGAAGCTTGCCCCGACCCTCGGCAAGGACAAGGTGATCATCTGCAACCTCTCCGGCCGCGGCGACAAGGACGTGATGCAGGTGGCGAAGATCAAGGGAGTGGAACTGTGAGCATTGCGGATTTCGGAATGCGGATTGCGGAATGATAAGGCCGATAAAACACTACGATGACTTGAGTATATCTGCTGAGCAGATAAAGCGATATCAAGAAATGTCGATGGAGAAACGGCTTGAATGGCTCTATCTTGGGAATCTTCTGCGCAAGGCGTTCTGTGAAATGATGGATAAGGAACCGTTCAACTCCAGCACGTTGCGAGTACGGAGTACGGAATAAAGACCGAGGACCCCGAAATAGCATGTCCAGAATAAAGAACACCTTTAACCGGCTGAAGAAGAAGAACGAGAAGGCGCTTATTCCTTATCTCATGGCGGGGGACCCGGACCTTGCCACGACGAAGCAGCTCATCCTCGCTATGGAAAAAGCGGGCTGTGATATAATCGAGCTGGGCGCGCCGTTCTCCGATCCGCTGGCCGACGGTCCGACGATCCAGAAGGCGGCGATCCGCGCGCTTGCGCACCACACGAGCATCAAGGACGTGCTCGGGCTTGTGGCCGAGGTCAGGAAAGAGAGCAGGATCCCGCTCATCATCATGACCTATTACAACCTGATCTTTCATTACGGAGAGGAGCGGTTCGTGAAGGACGCGGTCGCCGCGGGTCTCGACGGCATCATCCTTCCTGACCTGCCTCCGGAGGAGGCGGGGACGCTCATTCCCCTGGCGAAGAATGCGGGCTTGGACACCATCTTCCTTTTGGCGCCCACGAGCACTGACGACCGCATCAAGGCGGTCAGCAAGGTCTCTCAGGGATTCATCTACTATGTTTCGCTCACCGGCGTGACCGGCTCGCATCTCGGTCTGCATGAGGCGGCCATCAAGGAATCGATCGCACGCATCAAGGCACAGACGGACAAGCCTGTTGCCGTAGGGTTCGGCATCGCGACGCCGGACCAGGCTGCGCAGGTCGCAGGCTCGGGCGCAGATGGCGTGATCGTGGGGAGTGCGCTGGTGAAAGTGATCGAGGAGAACGCCGGTTCTCCGGACCTGGTGGCCAAGGCGGCCGGATTCGTGAAGGCCCTGAAACAGGGCGTGCTGAGCGTCTCTCCCTAAGGTGGTCCCGTGGTTATTCCTATGAAGAAGACCGCAAAACGGCCGGCAGCAGCGAAAAGAACGGCAGCGTCGGAACAAAAACCGCGCGCGATGAAGCAGGTGAACGACACCCTGCGGGTCCAGGCGCAGACGCTCAAGCAGCTTGTCTCCCTGGAGAAGGTCAAGCAGGAGTTCCTGCACGGCAACCGGACCGGTGCTGCGGACCTCGACAAGCTCCTTGAGGACTACCTGAAGGTCATCCTGAAGCTCACCGGCACGCAGTCGGGGGCCATCATGCTTCGCGAAGGGGACGAGCTCGTGTTTCACGCCAGCCGCGGCCCGCGGTCGGCCTCGCTCCTCGGCAGGCGCATTTCGCTGGACGAGGGCATTGCAGGCTGGGTGGCACGGTCCGGGAAGTCCTACCTGAGCTCCGATGTCTCGAAGGATACACGCTGGAGCAGCCGGATCAGCGCCGAACTCCAGTTCGCCACGAAGAACATCCTCGCCGCGCCGCTCTTGACCGCGGACAGCGTCACGGGCGTCGTGGAGGTCATCAACAAGGTCAGTGGCAGACCCTTCGACCGGGACGACCAGGAGATGCTGGAGGTCCTTTCGGGCCAGCTCGCGCTTGACGTGGCCTATGTCCAGTTCCTCGGAAACAGCCGCAAAGAGGCCGCGCGGAAGGCCATGCAGACCCAGCTTTCCATGGTGCTCAATTCCACGCTGGACCAGCGCGAGATCCGGAAACGGGCGATGGAGGCCGCGACGAGCCTTCTGGATGCCGAGGTCGGGTCGCTCCTGCTGGTGGACGTGAAGACGAACGAGCTTTTCTTTGAGGTCGCCCTCGGCGAGAAGGGCCAGCAGCTGAAGCAGGTGCGGCTCCGGATGGGCGAGGGCATTGCCGGCTGGGTTGCGGCGAACGACGAGGCCGCCCTGGTGAACGACGTTGCGAACGACCCCCGCTACTTCAAGAAGGCGCAGCACATCACCCAGTTCGTGACCCGGAACATGATCTGCGTGCCGGTCCGCTCCCGCGGGAGGGTGATCGGCGTGCTCCAGGCCATCAACAAGAAGGATGGGGGCATGTTCACCGAGCAGGACCTCGGCGACTTCTGGACGCTGGCGAACCAGGTCGCCGTGGCGCTCGAGAATGCAAACCTCTACGCCGAGCTGCAGGAGACCTTTCTGAACACGGCCGAGGCCCTTGCCGCCGCCGTGGAGAAGAAGGACCCTTACACCGGAGGCCACATCAAGCGCGTGGTCGAGTACAGCATGGCCATCGCAAGGCATATGGCCCGTCCGCTCACCGACCTGGAGCAGCTGAGGCTCGCCGCGGTCCTGCACGACATCGGCAAGATCGGCATCAAGGACAGCGTGCTCCTGAAGCAAGGGCGGCTGACGGTCGACGAGATGGCGCACATGCGGGAGCACCCGCTCGTAGCCGACGACATCATGGGGCACATCGAGCAGATGAAGACCGTGAGGAAGGCGATGCGGGCCCACCATGAGAAGTGGGACGGCAGCGGTTACCCCGATGGGCTGAAGGCGGAGAACATCCCGCTGCATGCCCGCATCATCTCGGTCGCTGACTGCGTGGACGCCATGACCACGGACCGCCCGTATCGGAAGGGCGCCGACCTTGAGGCCGCCATCGAAGAGGTCCGGCGCTTTGCAGGCAAGGAGTTCGATCCGATGGTCGCGGACGCCTTCTTCAAGGCCTGCGCATGCGGGGACATCGTGCTGAACAGGGAACGAAGCTTGAACCGGGAGGCGTGAGCCTCCCTGTGCCGGAGCAGGCTCCGGACAGAATTGGGGATCAGAAATCCGAGGAATGACGAGGGGGTACGGTATGGCTGAAGGACAGTCACCAATGTTCGCAAAGTTCGGGAAACGGTTTCCCACAAGCACGGTCCTCTTCCGCGAAGGCGACAAGGGAGAGGAGATGTTCATCCTCCAGTCCGGCAAGGTCAAGATCAGCAAGAAGATTCGGGGGGTGGAAAAGACTTTGGCCACGCTCGAGAAGGGCGAGTTCTTCGGGGAGATGGCGATCCTGAACGACAAGCCCCGTTCCGCAACGGCTGAGACGATCGAGGACTGCGACATGCTGGTCATCGACCGGAAGACCTTCGAGACGCTCCTCCGCAGCAATGTCGAGATCGCCATTCGCTTCATCAAGCGGTTGGCGGACCGGCTCCGGGAGACGAATGACCAGATGGAAGCGCTGATGATCCGGGACAATACGAGCCGTCTGGTCAACATCCTGGCCAAGCAGGTGAAGGACGCAAAGGGCGGTTCGTTCTCGCTCGCCATCGACGAGCTCGCGGGGCTGGGAGGCATCGAAAGCGCGCAGGCCAGGACGATCCTTGAGAAACTGGCCAGCGTGCGGATCCTGACGCTCTCCGCAGACGATCACGTGACGATGGCGAACCAGGAACAGGTGGACCGGCTGCTCAGGTATCTCGAGATGCGGGAGATCTTCGGGGAGATGGTGTAAACAGCAGGAGCCAGGAGACAGGAGATAGGGGCCAACTCCTTACTTCTTACTTCATACTTTGCATGGCTGTTCAAGGGAGCCAGACATGAAATTGCCTAATATCAAAAGGACCGGCATAGCCATCGCCCTGATCGTGGCGGTCACACTTTCCCTGCTGCATGCGATGGACGTCAAGTTCTTTGAGATCCTGGAAAATAAGACCCTGGACATGCAGTTCGCACTGCGGGGGCCTATCAAGCACGGCCCGGAGACGGTGATCGCCACCATCGACGAGAAGAGCATCAAGAACCTCGGCCGGTTCCCCTGGCCCCGCTCCACCTGGGGCCGCGTGGTGGACCGGCTGACCGAGGAAGGCGCGAAGGTCATCGTGTTCGACGTGTTCTTCACGGAACCCGAGACGGTGGCTTCGGACGATCTGTTCCAACGGGCGGTCATGCAGAGCGGTCGGGTGGTCCTGCCCGTGGTATTCGATTTCACGGAGGCTGGCTACAAGGAGTCGGGGTTCACCGACCAGAAGATCGATTTTCTCATTCCGTCGGCCTACATGGCCATGAAGAACACCGATGATCCTTCCGCGATCCCCCAGGCCAAGATGGCCCTGCCGACGCTCCTGCGGTTCTCCGCCTACGCCAAGGCCATGGCCCACATCAACATGAACCCGGACGTTGACGGGGTGCTCCGCTGGGAGATGCTGGCGGTCGAGTACCAGGGCGACTACTATGCGCCCATCGGTTTGCAGGCGGCGCGGCTGTACCGCGATGTCCCGATGGAGAAGATGGCCCTCGATTTCGCTGGATCGGTGCAGATGGGGGAAACGACGATCCCCACCGATGAGTTCGGCAGGATGCTGATCAACTACCGGGGTCCGAACAGGACGTTCCCGATGTATTCGATCTCCGACCTCCTGGACCGTAACCTCCCGGCGGACACGTTCAAGGACAAGATCGTCCTGATCGGCGCCACGGCCATCGGCATCTATGACCTGCGCGTGACCCCGTACTCGACGAACATGGCGGGGATCGAGAAGCACGCGAGCGTGGTCGATAACATCCTGAAAGGGGACTTCCTGCACCGTGCGCCGGACCTCGATATCCCCTTGATCTTCGTTTTTGCGCTGCTTCTCGGTATCCTCATCCCGAGGCTGGGTGCGCGGTCCGGGGCGGCCCTGTTCATCGTGCTTTTCGCGGGTTTTTCGGTGTTCGTCTACTATCTGTTCGTCGCCCGGGGCATCTGGTTCAGCTGGGTCTACCCCGCGTCGGCGCTTTTCTTCGGCTACACCAGCCAGACGGCATACCGGTTCTTCACCGAGGAGCGGCGCGCCCGGGACATCCGGAAGATGTTTTCCAGCTACGTGTCCAAGCGCATCGTGGACGAACTGATCCGGGACCCGAACAAGGCCAAGCTCGGCGGCGACCGCAAGGAGATCACGGTGCTCTTCTCCGATATCCGGGGATTCACCAATTTCTCCGAGAAGCATGAGCCCGAAGAAGTGGTCTCCCTGCTGAACGAGTATCTGGGGGCCATGACGAACATCGTCTTCGAGCATGACGGCACGCTGGACAAGTTCGTGGGCGATGCCATCATGGCGCTCTGGGGCGCTCCGGTCGGCCAGCCGGACCACGCGGAACGGGCCTGCGCATGTGCTGTCGCCATGATAAAAAAACTGAAGGAGCTTCAGGAAAAGTGGACCGCCGAGGGCAAGTACGCCATCGATATCGGCATCGGCATCAACACCGGCGACATGGTGGTGGGGAACATGGGGGCCGAGGGCAAGAAGATGGACTACACCGTGATCGGCGACAATGTGAACCTTGGAGCGCGTTTGGAGGGCTTGACAAGAAAGTACAATAATCATATCATCATATCGGAATTTACATATGAAAAGGTCAAGCATTTCGTGAAGGTGAACGAGCTCGGCTCCGTTACCGTCAAGGGCAAAGAGAAACCCGTAGTGATCTATGACCTGGTCGGGATCCAGGGAGAATAGGGCGCGGCTTTTCGGACGCGCGTCGTTAACACCGTATCCAGGGAGGGTGCATGAAGGTCAAAGTACTGGGGTGCTCGGGATCTGAGACGATCGGGCATATGCCGCCCGGCTTTCTCGTGAACGGCCGGGTGATGCTGGATGCGGGCACCATCAGCGCGGCCCTCAGCATCGCGGGACAGAGCAAGATCACCGATATCTTCATCAGCCATACCCACCTGGACCACATCAAGGGGATCCTGTTCCTGGCGGACAACATCATCGGCCGCATCAAGCGGCCCGTCAATATCCGGGCGATCCCCAAGGTCATCGATGCTATCAAAAAACATCTCATGAACGACCTGATCTGGCCTGACTTCACGAAGATCCCGACGCCGAAGGACCCCGTGCTCGCCTACAAGCCGTTCCCGGCCGGGAAGTTCATCTCCGCGGCGGGCCTTCAGGTCAAGGCGATCCCCATGAACCACCCGGTCCCCGCCGTGGGCTTCCTGGTGAGCGACGGGAGGTCGTCGTTCATCTACAGTGCCGACACCGGTCCGAACGAGGGCCTGTGGGCCGAGGCGAAGAAGGCGAAGAACCTGAAAGGGATCATCGTCGATACGTCATTCCCGAACCATATGGATTTCGTCGCAGGACTCAGCGGTCATTTCACCCCGGCGCAGCTCCACGCGGACCTCACCAAGGCGAAGGTGGCGAACACCGTGCCGATTTACATCTATCACATCAAGCCCGTTCACAAGAAGCGGGTGATCAAGGAGCTGAGCGCCCTCGGGAGAAAGAATGTCAAGATCCTGCAGGAAGGGAAAACCTATACGTTTTAAGACAATAAACGAGATCCCAATTTCGAAATCCTCTGTTTGGCTCTGCTGACGTTCTTGAGGATTTGGTCATTGGGATTTAGTATTTTATGGGAGAGATATGGCCTGGTTCAAAAAAGAACGACCGGAAAAACTGACCTCCGATACCCCGGCGAAGAAGGTGAAGATCCCGGAAGGCCTGTGGGTCAAGTGCGACAACTGCAAGGAGATCATCTACCGCAAAGAGGTCGAGAAGAACTACAAAGTCTGCCCGAAGTGCGACTACCACTTCCGTATCACGGCGTCGGAACGGCTTCCCTTTCTGGTCGACGAGAACACGTTTCTGGAGGTGGAGGACGGCCTCTCGCCCAAGGACGCCCTGGGCTTTAAGGACTACAAGGAGAAGCTGAAGAGCAGCCGCAAGAAGACCGGCCTCAAGGACGCCATCATCTCGGGAGAGGCCAAGATCGGCGGCCGTCCCGTCCAGCTCGTGGTGATGGACTTTAACTTCATGGGCGGCAGCATGGGCTCCGTGGTGGGCGAGAAGATCGCCCGGGCAGTGGAGCGGGCCATCGAGAAGAAGACGCCGTTCATCTCCGTGGCCTCCTCGGGCGGCGCCCGGATGCAGGAGGGGATCCTCTCGCTCATGCAGATGGCCAAAACCGCGGCGGCCACGGCCCGGCTCGCTTCGGCGGGCCTGCCGTTTATCTCCATCCTGACGGACCCCACCTTCGGCGGCGTGACCGCAAGTTTCGCCATGCTGGGCGACCTTATCATCGCCGAGCCCAAGAGCCTCATCGGCTTTGCCGGCCCCCGCGTCATCGAGCAGACCATCAAACAGCAGCTTCCCGCCGGGTTCCAGCGGGCGGAGTTCCTCATGGAGCACGGCATGATCGACATGATCGTGAACCGGAAGGACATGCACGCCACGCTGGCAAAGATCCTGGAATTCTTCGCCAATGAATGAGCTGGCAAAAGGCCTCATTCTGCTCGGGGTCGTGCTTATCTCTGCCGGCCTCATTCTCCTGTTCCTCCAGAAGGTCCCGTTCCTCGGCAAACTCCCCGGTGATATCCTTATCAAACGCGGGAATTTCTCGTTCTTTTTCCCCCTGGCCACGAGCATTGTCGCAAGCCTTCTCATCAGCCTTATTCTCTGGGTGATCGCGAAGCTGCGCTAACGCCATGCAAGACGCTTCCACGAAACGAACCGCTTTGCTCGTCGCCGTCCTGGCGTCGTTCCTCACCCCCTTCATGGTCTCTTCCGTAAATGTCGCGATGCCCATCATTGGGCGGGAGTTCGGCATGAACGCCATGCTCCTGAGCTGGGTCCCCACATCGTACCTGCTTGCTGCGGCCATGTTCCTGGTGCCCTTCGGAAGGATCGCCGACATCTACGGCCGGAAGCGGATATTCTCCGCAGGCATCATCATCTATACCATTGCGTCGAGCCTCATCGCCCTGTCCAGCACCGTGGCCGCCCTCCTGACATTGCGGGTGCTGCAGGGGTTCGGGAGCGCCATGATCTTCGGTACCGGCATTGCCATCGTTACGTCGGTCTTCCCGCCGGAGGAGCGGGGCAGGGTGCTGGGGATCAATGTCTCCGCCGTATACATCGGACTGTCCCTTGGCCCGTTCCTCGGCGGCTTTCTGACCCAGCAGTTCGGCTGGCGGAGCATCTTCCTGGCGAACGTGCCTGCCGGGCTCGTGGCCATGTACTTCATCGTGCGGCGGCTCAAGGGGGAATGGGCCGAGGCGAAAGGCGAACGGTTCGACCTCGGCGGCGCCCTCATCTACGCGGTCAGCCTTGTCATCGTCATGTACGGGCTGACGCTCCTGCCCGGCCGGCCGGGCGTCCTGCTGGTACTGTTCGGATTGCTCTCGGTCGGTGCGTTCATCTTCTGGGAGCTCAAGGTACCGAGCCCCCTCCTCGACATGCGGCTCTTTACCTCGAACATCACGTTCTCGATGTCCAATATCGCGGCGCTGATCAACTACAGCGCCACCTTTGCCGTGACCTTTCTCNNCCGTCGGCATGGGGTTCACGGCCCTGGGCCTGGCCCTGTTCGCCCTCCTGGACGAGCAATCCACCCTGTGGTTCATCATCATGAACCTGGTCATCATCGGGTTCGGTTTCGCACTGTTCTCGTCGCCCAATACCAACGCGGTCATGAGCTCCATCGACCGGCGGCATTACGGCGTGGGGTCTGCCATGCTCGGGACCATGCGGCTGACCGGCCAGATGCTCAGCATGGGGCTGGTCATGGTGATCTTTGCACTGTACATCGGACGGGTGCAGATCACACCCGAGTACTACCCGCTCTTCCTGAAGAGCGCGAAGACCACGTTCCTC
>JAFNGD010000251.1 GCA_017885365.1 Nitrospirota bacterium | reverse complement strand
CTGCGGCCACTATGGCTGCGGCGGCATCCAGGCCCTCGATGAGGACCATGCCGAGGACAAGTACATCCCGATCTGGCTCATTAACGCGTACAAGGCCAAGGAGCGGGTCGATGACAAGCTCAAGGCGCTGCACATAGATATGCAGCAAGAGCAGCGAATGAAGCTCATCGTCGAGGAGAATGTCCGTCTCCAGCTGGAGCACCTCCAGGAGTACCCCTTTGTGAAGCGGGCAATGCAGGAGAAGAAGCTGAACCTCCACGGATGGGTCTACGACATGTCGAACGGAGAGATCAAAATCGTCAAAACGGAGCGGCCGCAGAAAGCGTGATCCAACGTACCGCATGGGCACCATAAAGAGAATCATACGAATAGCACTGGCCTTGGCTGCTGCAGGCATTGTGCTCGGCTCGTCCGTCTCCGGACAGGAGAGCGATGAGGCACGGGCTCTTCGAGAGCGGGAGCAGCAGGTCCGGGCCCGGATCGAGGCGCTGAAGAGAGAGCAGGAATTCCTTCTTTTTCAAAGAACGCTTGCAGCCGTTGACTCCAAATACTTGATCCTCGACCTTCGTGCCGGAAAGGGCATGCTGAAATACCGGGGCCGAATCCTGAGAAATTTTAATTTTCCCCTTATGGGCAAACCGCTCCCTGCCGGTCGTAAACAGGGGGTTGTCACCCTTACTGGGAAACTGGACGGTTCGTCTGTAAAAAGGCAGCTGGTTTTCACCGACCCGCTGCTGATCATCGGGTCAAAGCATGTCTCAACCGGCAAGGCGAAGAGCAATAAGGGGATCCGCATAATGCTGGGAACAAAGGATCTTGGTGCGATCTTCTATGCGTTGGAAGTTGGATCACTGGCTTATATCCTCAATTAGCAGTCGATAGGGGATGAAAGGATAGGGGACGATAGCTGTTACTAATAGTACCAAATTATTTTCAGGGCTATAACCATTTGTTACTAAGATCATTGTATGTATTATTCCATATATTAATTATCTGTTATTTATAGTTTTATATACTATCATGGTCATTATTATTTATAAACGGTTAATAATCTCTCGCCGATCGCTGCTCCTGTCCGGTACAGATCCGTCAAGTGCTGAGATGTGGTGGGCATGATACAAATAATATGCTGATTATTAAGCGGTAATTTGTCTTCATCTATTGTAAAAATACTTTATTGGTCCTACCTTAATTTGTTGGTCCTGCCCACGTTGATGTTTCAACCCGCTTCACCAATCCTCGTGTTTGATCTATTTCGTTTGCAACGAGATGATGTAGCTGTTCTGGTATCCTATTTGCTTATTTCACAGGCAAGGATATCCATGTTTATGAAGACCCTACCAGCAACACATATGCTTCTCGAGGATGTGATCAACTTCCTGAAGCATGTGCCCCCATTCCAGTTCCTCGATGAAGCTGACATCCAGGCCGTTGCCCGGAACCTGTCCATGGAGTTCTACGCCAAGGATTCGATCATCATGAAGCAGGACGGATTGCCGAGTGATGCCCTGCGCATCATCAAGAAAGGCGTGGTAAAGCTCACCCTCCGTTCGGAGGAAGGCGGGGACGTTGTCCTCGATTACCGGGGAGAGGGGGACACCTTCGGATTTCTGTCCATGGTGGGCCAGGACCGGGTTCGGTCCAATGTCGTGGCCGTCGAAGATACCATCTGTTATCTCCTGGGCAAGGAGATGGTGATTAAGCTCCTCGATACGCATATGTCGTTCATGGAATATTTCCTCAAGTCCCATATCACGAGATATATCGACAAGACCTACCAGGAGATGCAGGACCGGACCACGTTCTACGGCGGCAGCGACCGGCTCCTCTTCACGACCCGCGTGGGGGACATGGGGATCAAGGGTGTGGTGACCACGTCCGAGGATACGACGATCCGCGACGCCGCGCAGATCATGTCGGAGAACCATGTCAGCTCGGTGGTGATCATGGACAGGAACCAGCTGCCCGTGGGCGTCGTGACCGACCGGGACCTGCGGGACAAGGTCGTCGCCCGGGGGCGTGACGTCCAGGAGCCGGTGAAGGACATCATGAGCACGACGCTCATCCGGGTGGACAGCCGGGACTACTGCTTTGAAGCAGTCCTCAAGATGATCCGGTACAATATCCACCACATCATCGTGATCAAGGACGGAAAACTGTCGGGCGTGATGACGAACCATGACCTCATGGTCCTGCAGGGCACCTCGCCGCTTTCGCTGACCAAGGACATCGAGAGCCAGCAGGTAATTGAAGGCCTCATCCCCGTCTCCCAGAAGATCAACAACATCGTCGGCCTCCTGCTGAAGGAAGGCGCGCGTGCGAGCAACATCACCAAGATCATCACGGAACTGAACGACCGCCTGGTGCGTAAGATACTGGAGATCGCCGAGAAGAAGCACGGCAAGCCGCCCGTCCCGTTCTGCTGGATCGGATTCGGGAGCGAGGGCCGCAAGGAGCAGACCTTCAAGTTCGACCAGGACAACGCCATCATCTATGAAGACCCGGCGACGCCGGCGCAGGAAGAGGAGGCGACCAAATATTTCTCCGCCTATGCAATGTTCGTGCGGGACGGCCTCGTCCGGTGCGGATACCCGCTTTGCCGGGCGAACTACATGGCGAGCAATCCCCAATGGTGTCAGCCGCTCCGGACCTGGAAGCGGTACTTCTCCACGTGGGTCGCGACACCGACGCCTGAGGCATTGATCCACTGCGTTGCCCTGTTCGATTTCCGGCCGATGTACGGGGAGACCGCGCTCGGCGAGGCTCTCCGGGACCACCTGCATACGATCCTCAAGGACCAGAAGGTCTTCCTCGGTTACATTGCGAACCTGGCGATCAAGAACGAACCGCCCATCGGGTTCCTCAAGTCCTTTGTGGTGGAGAAGGGCGGCGTGCATAAGAACGAGCTGAACCTCAAGGTGAAGGGGCTGGCCCCGCTGGTGGATATCATCAGGCTGTTCTCGCTCGAGCGGGGGGTCCGCGCGACCTCCACCCTCGAACGGCTTGAGGCCCTGCGGGGGTCGCATACCATCGCCATGGAATACGCCGACGATTTCGAACAGGCCTTCGAGTTCATCATGCTGCTCCGGATCCATCACCAGTATGCGCTGCTCAGCTCCGGCCAGTCACCGGACAACTTTATCAACCCGAACCGGCTGAGCAACCTGGAAAAACGGTCCATCAAGGAAGCATTCCACCTTGTCGCGAAGGTGCAGGACCTGATCATTGAACGCTACAAATCGCTGATCTGGTGAGCGGGATGTTCGGACTGTTCAAACGCGGGCGCAGGCGGTCGGCGGAGGTCAACGAGCAGGCAAGCATCTCGGAGGCCCGGTACGTAGTCATCGACACCGAGATGACCGGCCTGAACGAGAAGAAGGACTCCATCCTGTCGTTCGGCGCGGTGCGCATGACCGGCGGTAGGATAGAGCTGAACCAGACCTTGTACCGTCTCGTAAACCCAGAAACACCGCTCACGGCGGCGAACGTCGTCGTGCATGAGATCATGCCGTCAGAGGTAGCGGCCAAGCCCGGCATCGAAACCGTGCTCCGGGAGTTCCGGGACTTTTGTGGGGAGGATATCCTGGTGGGCCACTTTCTCTCGATCGACCTGGCTTTTCTCGACCAGGAGGTGAAGCGGCTGCACGGAACGCCTTTGCGGAACCCGGTCCTCGACACCTTCAGCATGCACGAATGGCTTCGGCTTCGGCTCAAGGACCATCCGTATTTTTTCCCGCCTGCGCAGCATTACAGGCTATATGAGATCGCGAAGAGTTTCGGCATCCCGGTGAACGGTGCCCACAATGCCCTGATGGACGCCTATACGACAGCACAGATCTTTCAGCGGATGATCCCGATGTTCCAGACATCAGGGGTCCGGGACATCGGCGATCTCTTGAAGATCGGAATCCCTTTCGAAGGAGGTGAGAGCGCAAAATTAGCGGACGAGTATTGTAATCTTTAACAAGCCTAGTCGAGCAAAAACCACACTACAGAAGGAGGTACTGTTATGGGCAGCATAAAGAAAGAAGATCTTCTCAACGACCCGGACTTCAAGTCCCTGGTGAGCCAGAAGAACACCATTTCCTGGATCCTGACGGTCCTGGAACTGGTGCTCTATTTCGGATTCATCGCCCTGATCGCGTTCAATAAGCCGTTCCTGGCGCAGAAGCTGACCGCGGGGAAGGCAACGACGATCGGTATCCCCATTGCCGTGGGCACGATCCTCTTATCGTGGGTGTTCACGGGGATCTATATCTTCTGGGCAAACACCAAGTATGACGCCATGGTCAAGAAACTTAAAGATAAGGTAGGAGGATAACGATGCAGACAACGATCGGTACCTTAAATATCACGTCAGTCCTGTTCTTCCTGGTATTTGTAGCCAGCACGCTGGCCATCACGTACTGGGCGGCCAAGAGGACGCGCACCACGAAGGATTTCTACGCGGCCGGCAGGAGCGTCACGGGATTGCAGAACGGTCTTGCCCTCGCCGGTGACTACATGAGCGCGGCGTCGTTCCTCGGCATCGCGGGCCTCGTGTCCACGCGCGGCTATGACGGCCTGATCTACTCCGTCGGCTGGCTCGTGGGATGGCCCATCATCATGTTCCTGATCTCCGAGCCTCTCCGGAACCTCGGCAAGTACACCTTCGCCGACGTCGTGGCCTTCCGTCTTTCGCAGCGCCCCATCCGGGCGGCCGCAGCAGCGGGCTCGCTCGCTGTGGTGATCTTCTACCTCATCGCGCAGATGGTAGGCGCCGGAACGCTCTTCCGGCTGATGTTCAACCTGCCCTTCGAGCTGGCCCTCGTGCTTGTGGGCATCCTTATGATCTCCTACGTGCTCTTCGGCGGCATGATCGCCACGACGTGGGTGCAGATCATCAAGGCGGTCCTGCTTCTCGGCGGCGCCACGCTCCTCGTGATCATGGTGCTGTACAAGGTGGACTTCAGCTATGGCAATCTGTTCGGGCAGGCAGCAGCGAAGTACGGCGACAAGTTCCTTGAGCCGGGCCAGCTGGTGTCCGATCCTGTGGACGCCTTCTCGCTCGGTCTTGCTCTTATGTTCGGTACGGCCGGCCTCCCGCACATCCTCATGCGGTTCTACACCGTGCCTGACGTGCAGGCAGCGCGCAAGTCGGTGTTCTTCGCCACCGGGTTCATCGGCTACTTCTACATCCTGACCGTGACCATCGGCTTCGGCGCTGCGGTCCTGATCGGCGCTGACTCCGGCAAACTGGGCCGTGACCTCATCATGGCCATCGACAAGGGCGGCAACATGGCCGGTCCGCTCCTCGCCGAGGCGCTCGGCGGCCCCGTGTTCCTCGGCTTCCTGGCAGCGGTCGCCTTCGCGACCATCCTCGCCGTGGTGGCCGGTCTCACTCTGGCAGGCGCATCGGCCCTCTCCCATGACCTGTACGTTGGCGTGATCCGCCGCGGACAGTCAAATGAAAAAGAAGAGGTGAAGGTGGCCAAGATCGCGACGGTCGGCCTGGGCGTGACAGCGATGCTGCTTGCCATGGCGTTCAAGGGCCAGAATGTGGCCTTCATGGTCTGCCTTGCCTTTGCCATCGCAGCGAGCACGAACTTCCCGGCGCTCATCATGTCGCTCATGAGGAAGCAGTTCTCTCCCCAGGGCGCGG
>JAFNGD010000250.1 GCA_017885365.1 Nitrospirota bacterium | reverse complement strand
GATCGAGCGGAACTATACCGCCAGAATATCTCACACGAACAGAGGGGCACAATGAAGATCTCAGTTATCGGGACAGGGTATGTCGGCCTGGTGACCGGCACCTGTCTTGCCGAGAGCGGCAACCAGGTGATCTGCATGGACATCGACGAGCGGAAGATCGCGATGCTGAACGACGGCAGGGTCCCGATCTACGAGCCCGGTCTCGACGAGCTCATCAAGCGGAACACGGCGCACGCCAGGCTCTCCTTCACGACGGACATGGCGTCCGCCGTGCGGGACGCGGACATCATCTTCATCGCCGTCGGCACGCCGCCGGGCGAGGACGGCTCGGCGGACCTCATGTACGTGCTCGGCGCGGCCCGGGAGATCGGAAGGTTCATGAACGGCTACAAGGTCGTGGTGAACAAGAGCACCGTGCCTGTGGGGACGGGCGACAAGGTGCGGGCAGCGGTCGCATCGAGGACGAAGCATGCGTTCGACGTGGTATCGAACCCGGAGTTCCTCAAGGAAGGCGCTGCCATCGAGGATTTCATGAAGCCCGACCGCGTGGTGATCGGCGCGGCAAGCCCGAAGGCGATACAGCTTATGAACGAGCTGTACGCACCCTTCGTGCGGACGGGAAAGCCCATCCTCGTCATGGACATCCGGAGCGCGGAAATGACCAAGTATGCCTCCAACGCCATGCTGGCGACCAAGATATCGTTCATCAACGAGATGGCGAACATTTGCGGGAGCCTGGGGGCGGACATCGACAGTGTGCGGAAGGGGATGGGCTATGACAAGCGCATCGGGTTCGAGTTCCTGTTCCCCGGCGTCGGCTANNCGGCTCCTGCTTCCCCAAGGACGTGAAAGCGCTGGTGCAGACCGCGCAGAAGCATGGCGTAGCCGCGACGGTCCTGAAGGCCGTGGAGGCCGTGAACGAGGAACAGAAAAAGGTGATCTTCCGGATGGTCATGGAGCATTTCCGGGCAAAGGCCGGCAGAAAACGGCCGTTGGGGAAAAAGCCCCTGGCCGGCAGGACCATTGCCGTGTGGGGGCTGTCGTTCAAGCCGCGCACCGACGATATGCGCGAGGCGCCGTCGCTCGTGATCATCAAGAACCTCCTGCGGGCGGGAGCCGAGGTCAAGGCGCACGACCCCGTTGCCATGAACGAAGCCTACAAGATATTCAAGGACCGGATCTTCCTGGCCGGGGACAGCTATGAGGCGCTCAAGGGTGCCGACGCGCTGGCGGTCGTGACGGAATGGAACGAGTTCAGGACGCCCGACTTCGTGCGGATGAAGAAGCTCATGAGGACACCGGTCATTTTTGACGGCAGGAACGTCTATAACCAGGATGAGCTGCGAAAGCTGGGCTTTACCTATTACGGGATGGGAAGAACGTAGACGGCTAGGTGTCATGGTAGGACCGGCCCGTGCTCATGCTGGGCCGGGACCTCGACGTGTCTCCATGTTTGTTAAGGGGTAGGTGCCATGAGAATACTTGTTACCGGCGGCGCCGGATTTCTGGGGTCGCACCTGTGCGAACGGCTGCTCAGGGAACAGCACGAGGTCATCTGCCTGGATAATTTTTTTACGGGAAGACGGAGAAATCTCCACCCCTATCTCGCGAACCCTGATTTCGAGCTGGTCCGTCACGATATCGTTGAGCCGATCCTGCTCGAGGTGGACCGCATCTATCATCTGGCCTGTCCGGCCTCGCCGGTCCATTACCAGTACAACCCGGTCAAGACGATCAAGACCAACGTGCTGGGGACTCACAACATGCTCGGTTTGGCGAAGCGCACCCGGGCGAGGTTCCTGCTGGCGTCCACGTCCGAGGTCTACGGCGACCCCAAGGTCCATCCGCAGACCGAGGACTATTGGGGCAATGTGAATCCCATCGGGATCCGGAGTTGCTACGACGAAGGAAAACGCGTGGCCGAGACGTTCACGATGGACTACCACCGCCAGAACCGCGTTGACGTCAGGATCGTGCGCATTTTCAACACCTACGGACCGCGCATGCTGGCAGACGACGGCCGGGTCGTGAGCAACTTCATCGTCCAGGCGCTCAAGGGCGACGATATCACGGTGTACGGGGACGGCTCCCAGACGCGGTCGTTCTGCTATGTCGACGACCTCATCGACGGCCTCGTGCGGATGATGGAAACCGAGGGGTTCACCGGCCCGGTGAACCTGGGGAACCCGAGGGAGTTCACCATCTTGGAACTGGCGAAGAAGATCATCGCCATGACCGGCTCCCGATCGAAGATCGTGCTGAAGCCGCTGCCGTCAGACGACCCGACCCAGCGTCAGCCGGACATCGCGCTGGCGAAGCTGAAGCTCGGCTGGCAGCCGAAGGTGGATGTTGACGAGGGTTTCGCGGTGACGATCGAATATTTCCGGAAGGAACTCGCCCGAGAGGGGCGTGGATGACGGCCCCGCGACCACCCATGAAGAGCACGAAACCTTCTATTGTCGCCGTTATCCCTTCACGGTACGGCTCGACCCGGTTCCCCGGAAAGTCTCTGGCCCTCATCAAGGGCAGGCCCATGGTCCAGTGGGTCTATGAGCGGGCGAAGCGTTCCGCCCTGCTTGATCGAGTCATCGTGGCTACGGACGATACCCGGATCTTGAAGGCGGTAACGGACTTCGGCGGCGAGGCGGTGATGACCTCGCCGGAGCACGCAACCGGCACGGACCGGAGCGCCGAGGTGGCGCGGTCCCTGACGTGCGATATCGTCGTGAACGTGCAGGGCGACGAGCCGCTCATCGACCCGGCGATGATCGACGCCGCGGTGAGGCCTCTGGCCGAGGACCCCGCCATCCCCATGGGGACGCTCGCGAAGTTGATCACGGACCCGGCGGAGGCGCGCGACCCGAATGTGGTCAAGGTGGTCCTGGACAGGAAGGGATATGCGCTGTACTTCTCCCGTGCGCCCATCCCTTGGGACCGCGACCGATGGGCGGGCAAGACCTCGCTCGCCGATCTCGGCGTGGACGGACCCCGCTACAAGCACATCGGGCTGTATGTGTACCGAAGGGACTTCCTGCTCACCTACGCGGCAATGCCCCAGACGCCCCTCGAAAAGACGGAAAAGCTCGAGCAGCTCCGCGCGCTGGAACAGGGCCATCGGATCCGGGTCGTGATCACCGAGCGCGAGTCCTTTGGAGTTGACATCCCGGACGATTTGAGTAAAATACTGCAACGCATCGAAGAAGGCGGAGTCCACTCATGAGCGAAAAAAGATCGAAGACCAAATACATCTTCGTGACCGGCGGCGTGGTGTCATCGCTGGGGAAGGGGCTTGCCGCGTCTTCCATGGGCGCTCTCCTCGAGGCACGGGGGCTCAAGGTCACGTTTCTGAAGCTCGATCCCTATATCAACGTCGA
>JAFNGD010000249.1:5950-6831 GCA_017885365.1 Nitrospirota bacterium | reverse complement strand
TGGATTACGTTCGGATTTGAGTGATTCATTCATCCTCTCGCACCGGCCAGTCACAATAGGTTGTGGGCTTTGCAGACCAAACTCCACGCGCGCTTTTCCGATACCACCTTCATAAGGGCTCTTAACGGGTTTATTGAGGTGGGAACCGCCGTTCGCTGGGCGGTCTTCGGCGAGCAGGTCCCCTTGTCGGTCACGAAACACGGGATTGTGTTTCGATATTGGGAGGAACTGTTTCTGCCATGGAACCACATGAAGCTCCCCGCAGCAAGCTACGGGGAATGCGCTCGCTTGCAATGACCCCTTGGGCCAATCTCAGCCCGATCTCTTGGTTGAATACATGAAATCTACATAGCCCACTATCTGCATCCGTGCCTCGTCGGTCACCTGCCGGAACTTCCTCAGCAGCAAGATCTCATCAACGCTCATGACCTGGGCAAGATAGTTGGTCTGCTCTTCGGAAAGAGGATATTTCCGCTTGCCGCGGTTGAACTTGGCGTCTGAAGGAGTGAGGAAATATCCCTTGACCTCGTTGGGTACTTTCTGCTGGTGTGCCGCGAGCACGAGAACGGACATGTCGAGGTTCAGCTTCTTTGCGATCATCGTGAGCGTGTTGTCTTTCGGGATATGCCCCTTGTTGATCGTTACCCGCAGGAGCTCCGGGCTGATCCCGAGCGCCTTTGAGGCGTCCTTGAGGTTCTTATATCCCTTCTTGTCCAGTGCATTCTTGATCATCTCAGATAGTTTCATAGTGCCGGTCTCCGTGGTCATTTAAGATGCCCTGAGGCATGCTCATGGGTCGTAGAGGGTCCTGTACGTCTCCCCCCGCAAATTCATTCTATCACAGATATGATGATCAGCGCCAACTTTTTTTGTTCCCTGCA
>JAFNGD010000249.1:693-5927 GCA_017885365.1 Nitrospirota bacterium | reverse complement strand
CCGCAACAAGCTGCGGGGATTGCGCTCGCTCCTGGATTCAGGCCTTCATCATTTCCTCGATCGTGATCTTCAGCGAATCGCACAGGGACGGGAGGTCGTACCCGCCCTCGAGGACGAAGATCATGGGGACATCGGCGCAGGTCAGGATGCTCCGGACGATGCCGTGGATGCCCTCGTGGGTGACGCGGATGTTCGCGTGGGGGTCGTTGGCGTGGATGTCGTAGCCCGCGGAGACCAGGATGATGTCCGGCCCGAACCGCTGGACCAAGCCGGGCAGAATGTCCTGGTACACGGTGAGGTAATCCTTGTTGCCCGACCCGGCCAGGATCGGGACGTTGTAAGTATACCCTTCTCCCCTGCCTTTTCCCCGCTCCATGTCCTTGCCGGTCTCGGGATAGTAGGGATACTGGTGGGTGCTGAAATAGAAGACCGTGTCGTCCTCTTCGAAGATGTGCTGGGTGCCGTTCCCGTGGTGGGCATCGAAGTCGATGATGAAGACCTTCTGGTAGCCGACCCGCTGGGCGTGACGGGCCCCGACGGCCACGTTGTTGAAGAGACAGAACCCCATGGAGCGGTCTGCTTCGGCATGATGGCCCGGCGGCCGGACAGCGCAGAAGACCCGCCGCATGCCGTTGTTCCGGCACTGTTCCACCGCCTCCATCACCGCGCCGGCGGCATAGGACGCGGCATCGAAGCTCTCGGCGGAGGTAAAGGTGTCGGGGTCGAGCTCCCCGGCGCCGAGGCTCCTGACCTTTTCGATGTTTTCCGGGGTGTGGACAAGAGCAAGGTCCTCCGGCGTTGCCTTGCGCGGTTTGATGTGGATGAGCTTGTCCCAGAGGCCCGCGCCCTTGAGCGTGATGATGATGTTGATCAGCCGGTCCCGGGAGTCCGGATGCCAGACCGGAGGCTCATGGTAGAGGAACACCTCATCGTAGACGAATCCGACCGGTTTCATAGGGGTAGTATACTGAACGCTCTCCTGTTTGCGTTATGCGAAACGGCCCTTGATCCGTTCGTAGTCCTCGGGAGTATCCAGGTCGAGAACCACCCCCTCGTCATCGACGTCCACCGTGCGAACACTGCCGGCGCGGCTTGCGATCACGTCGCGGAGGGTCTCCAGGGAAAATATATCTTCGATGGCCTTTCGCGGGAACAGGGTGGGATGCCCCCGTCTTCCGTGATACAGAGGGATCAGGATGCTGTCAGGGCCGGAATGATGGTCGTTGACAAGACCCTTGATGGTTCCCGATGACACGAGAGGATGGTCTGCCAAGCAGATCAGCACGCCCGTCGAAGCCGGATCGACCTGCCGGAGTCCGAGCCGGACGGAACCTGCCATGTCGCTCAGGGGATCGGCATTGACGACGGTTTTCACCGGCATCCCGCTGATCGCGCCGGCCATCCCGTCAAGGTCGGCCCCAAGCACGACCACGATATCCCGCAGATCTGAAGCGACAAGGTTGTCCAGGCAATGACGGATGACCGGACTAGGGCCGAGGGGAAGGAGCTGTTTGGAGCGACCCATCCTCCGCGACGACCCCGCCGCAAGAACGATCGCTGAGACCTGTGGGGGCATGCTCTCTCCTGTGCCGGATGATCTGGGCCATGATGCTCACGGCGATCTCCTCGGGCGTGACCGATCCGATGGGAATGCCCACGGGAATGATGACGCGCTGGATGTCTTCCTGAGGGAACCCGGCGGCCTTGAGCGTATTGATGAGGATGCCCTTCTTCCTTCTGCTCCCGAGCAAACCGACGTAGCCGGCCTCGGTCCTGAGTGCCGCCTGGACAGCGTCGAAATCGTGGTTGTGCCCGCGCGTCGCAATGACAAGATACGTTCCGCGGTCAATGGGAACATGGGTGAAGACCTCGGGGAACTCGCTCACCACGATCTCGTGGGCGTCGGGGACATTGTCGCGGTTCGCGAACTGCGCCCGGTCGTCGGCAACCGTCACCTGGAAGCCGGCAAAGCGGGCGAGCTTTGCCAGGGCCTTGCCCACGTGGCCCGCGCCGAGGATGACCAGCCGCGGGTCGGCAAACAGGGGCTCGATGTAGACCATCACCGTTCCGCCGCAGACCAGCCCGCCCTCCTTCTCGTTCAGTTCGAAGGGCACCGTGCGCGGCTGGCCGTCCTGCATCGCCATGCGCGCGTAGGCGACGACGTCGGCCTCGATGCACCCGCCGCCGAGCGTGCCCAGGAGCGTACCGTCATCGCGCACCAGCATCTTGGCGCCCTGCTTCTGCGGCGATGAGCCTTTGCTCTCGACGATGGTCGCGAGCGCGGACGGCCTGCCGAGCTTTTTCAGTCTGACGATCTCTTCAAAGATATCCATGGTAACCTCGGTCGAGAATCAGTCGACTGTCGGCAGTCAGTAGTCAAAGTGCAAAAGACCGTCAAGAATCAGTCGATAGTCAGCAGTCAATAGTCAAAGGGCAAAAGACAGTCGAGAATCAGTCGGTTCTCAAATACTGGATGAACCCGTTGATCAGTCGAGCTGCCTCTGACGCAAGCTCATATAACTCCTCGAATTCTTTCTTTGTAATGTAGCCTTGATCAAGAGCCACATAGAGCTGGCTTTGGACCTCTGCCGCGGAACCGAGTGCAATAGAGAGAAAACGCCCGAACTCCTTATCTCTTCTTCTCGCAAAACCTTCAGCAATATTGCTCATGACAGATACAGATGCTCTTCGTATCTGCTCCTTGAGCCCGTAATCTTTATTCAGTTTAACCTTCTTGCCGGTAACGTCATAGATGGCCTTGACCAGTGTTCTCGACTTCTGCCATGCTTGTATATCCTCGAATCGTTCGATCTTCGCCATTCCACCCCCGGCCCGAACAACCATGTATCGCTGACTGTCGACCGACGCCTGCCGACTGCCGACTGATTTACACCTTCATCGCCGCCAAAACCGCTTTCGGCGTCATCGGCAGGCTCCGGAGCCGCGCGCCCGTGGCCGCGAAGACCGCATTGGCCACCGCCGGCGCGATGGGCGGCACGCCGGGCTCACCGATCCCTCCCAGCGGGTCTTTGCCCGTCGTGATATGGACCTCGATCTCCGGCATCTCGCTCATCCTGAGGAGGTCGTAGTCGCCGAAGTTCGTTGTCTTCACACCACCGTTCGCGAACTCCATCTTCTCCTTCAGCGCGGCCGAGAGCCCCATGATGATGCCGCTCTCCATCTGGGCCTTCACCGTATCGGGATTGATGACCGACCCGCAGTCAACGGCGCAGGTCACCTTGTGCACCGTGATCTTCCCGGTCGCCTTGTCCACCGAAACCTCGGCGACCTCCGCAACATAGGTGCCGAAGGAGAGATGATAGGCAATGCCCATTGCCTGGCCCTGCTTCGGCTTCTTGCCCCACCCCGCCTTTGCTGCCGCGGTCTCGAGCACGCGCTTCGCCCGCGGGTGCTTCGCCAGGTGTGCAAGCCGGAACTCGAGCGGGTCCTTGCCGGCCGCGGCTGCAAGCTCGTCGACAAAGGATTCGATGATGAACCCGTTGTGCGACGCGCCCACAGAGCGCCAGAACCCCACCGGCACCGGCAGGTCGATGCGCACATACTCGGCCAGAAGGTTCGGCACCTCGTACTCAAGGTCCGTAACCCCCTCGACGGCCGCGTTGTCTATGCCGTTCTTCATCATGCCGGGGAAGACCCGGGCAAAGATGGAGGGGCAGACGATCTTGTGGGACCATGCGGTCAGGAGGCCCTTGTCGTCCAGGCCCGCTTCGATCCGGGTGTAGTTCCCCGGCCGGTAGACATCGTTCTGGATGTCCTCCTCCCGGGTCCAGATGAGCTTCACCGGCCTGCCCGCGGCCTTTGCTATCGACACCGCCTCCTCGACGAAATCGCTCTCGAAGCGCCTGCCGAAGCCGCCACCGAGGTAGGTCGTATGCACGAAGACCTGCTCGGGCTTGAGGCCCGTGATCTTCGCCGCCGTTGCCTGCACGCCGCCCTGGTTTTGCGTCGGCGCCCAGACATCGCACCGCTCCGGAGCGACCGCAGCCGTGCAGTTCATGGGCTCCATGGTCGCGTGAGCAAGATAGGGGAGGAGGTAGAAGGAATCGATCTTCTTCGCGGCCCCGGCAAGCGCTGCCTTCACGTCGCCCTCGGTCTTCGCCGTCACTCCCGTCTCCTTCATCCGGACCATCAGGTCCTGCTCGATGGTCTCGGTGCCGAGCTTCGCCATGGCCGGATTCTGCCATGTTGCTTTCAGCGCTTCTCTTCCCTTCCAGGCCGCGTCGATGCTCTCGGCGCAGACTGCGATGCCCCGGGAGATCGGGACGACCGTCCTGACGCCCGGGACGCGCTCTGCGGCAGCCTTATCAAAGGTCGCCGGCTCGGCGCCGAACTGCGACGGCCTGGCAACTGTTGCATAAAGCATGTTCGGAACAAAGGTGTCGATCCCGAAATTCGCTTTGCCCGTGGACTTGTCCGGTACATCCAGTCGAGGCATAGCCTTGCCGATGTACTTGAGCTGGACATCCTTCTTGAGTGCGGGGTCCTTCGGCACGGTCAGCCGGGACGCCTCGAACACGAGCTTGCCGTAGGAAAGGCCCTTCCCCGACTTCATATTCCGGACCGTACCGTTCACTGCCGCGCACTCCCGGAGCGGAGCCTTGAGGGCCTCGGAGCCGGCCAGGACCAGCATCTCCCGCGCTGCCGCACCGGCCTTCCGGAGCGTATCGTGCATGTGCCGAATACTGGTGCTCCCTCCAGTGGACTGCATGCCCCAGACAGGGTCCTTGTACGCTGCGCCTGCAGGTGCGGGAACGATCTTCACCTTCTTCCAGTCCGCCTCCAGTTCGTCGGCTATGATCATGGGCAGTGACGTGTAAACACCCTGGCCCATCTCGGACTTGTTCACGATCACGGTGATCGTATCATCAGGCGCGATGCGGAGGTACACGTTCGGCTGGAAGGCCATGTCCTTCTCCGCTTCTGCGGCGGACAGGATGCGGATGCCCGACGGCGTCATGACGGCAGCAATGGTCAGGCCTGCGCCGGCCAGGGAGGTCTTCAGGAACTCGCGACGGGTAAAGGTCTTCATGGCCGCTTGCCCTCCTTTGCTGCGGTCTTCACGGCAAGTTTGATGCGCGGATAGGTCCCGCACCGGCAGAGATTGCCGTCCATGGCATTGGCGATCTTCGCATCCGAGGGGTTCGGGTCCTCGGCCAGGAGCGCCGCGGCCTGCATGATCTGACCTGACTGGCAGTAGCCGCACTGGGGGACTT
>JAFNGD010000249.1:0-592 GCA_017885365.1 Nitrospirota bacterium | reverse complement strand
GGAGCGGCACCTCGGGCCCCACATCCACCTGGTAGGCCTTCCCGTTGATATCAAGCGAGATCATAGGCTTGTTCTCCTTTCCCTTCTCCGGCACTGGCAATAAGCTGATAGTTCAGGAAGTTGCACTCTATTCAATACGGGAGGAATACGATACGATTAAGTTAAACAGAAGGGAAAGGCATTGTCAAGAAGAGCGAAGGGGCAGATGGCACGGTGGATCAGAAACATTCTAGATGCTGCGATCTTGCACCGTGTGAACCGTACGAACGGTTTCACAAGGGAACCGACATGATTGCAGCTCCCATATCGTCATTCCCGCGGTAGCTAACCCCTCCCCAGCCCNNGGGGAGGAAAAAGGTGGGGTTATGGCTCGGGAATCCAGCAGCATCCCTACGTAATTCTGAATCCCCGATAGAAACCCCTCGACTTAAGCATTCGAGGGCAAGACTCGGGGCCTGCCCCCGCATAAATCAAGCGGGGGATGACGGGCAGGGGCATATAGAGACACGTACGAGACCATGGATATCATCTGGATATGCGATCATCGTTCACCTTGCACGATGAACCTGCATCATTGAACCTTGAACCGCAG
>JAFNGD010000248.1:1576-6044 GCA_017885365.1 Nitrospirota bacterium | reverse complement strand
TATCCCCTTCGCGTCCTGAATGAATTTCCTGACCCGTCTAAGGCCACGTCCGCTCGCCCGCGCAAACTCGGCCTCCGGCCTCGGACATGCGCGTTCGCCCTACGGGACGCTTCCTTAGGCCAAGACGGGTGCCCAGAAATTTCGTAGGGCCGCTCCAGGGACGTGCNNGTGGTTGGGGTAAAGATATAAGCCCTGCTTCACCCCCTAACCCCGGGCAGTCCGGCTGCGACGACTGTGCGTATGCATGCCGGTATCCAACCTCGAACAAGAATAGACAAAAAAGCAGCGCGGCCGCAGGGGAAGCGCTGCCGGCAATGCAAGATTAGGATAGGAGCGAGCAACGGAATCCTGAATGCTTAGCACAGCGGAGACTTCGGCGAGCTCAGTCGAGCCGCCACCGGGCTGCCCAAAAAAGGATGCTGGTCCCTGCTCCGTATCCTATCGTCTCATGAAGAATTTTCATTTGCAATTCCCCCCCTGGGTATGCTACTTTTATATCCGGTCCCCGCGACATTCCGCAAATTCACCCCGAAGGAGATTTGGTACGTCACTATGGCCCTCTTCCCGAAAAAGATCGATTTCTTCGAGATCTTCGACCGAGCCCTCGACAACCTCTCCAAGACCACCAACGTCCTCGTCGACATGCTCAATAACTTTGAGACCTTCGAGAAGAAGGCGAAGGCCATCTATGAGTTCGAGCAGGACGGCGATATGCTCACCCATGACATCATGAAGGAGCTGAACCAGACCTTCCTCACCCCCATCGACCGCGAGGACATCCATGCCCTTGCCGCGCGTATCGACGACGTTCTCGACCTGATCTGGGCCGCCGTGGACCGGATGGTGGTGTACAAGATCGAGAAGCCGACGCGAGAGGTCATCTCCATCGCCGAGGACCTGCAGATGACGGCGGACATTCTGAAGAAGGCCCTCCGGGAGCTTCGGGCGAAACAGTACGACCATGTCAAGGAGCACTGCATCGAGATCAACCGTCTCGAGAACCGCATCGACCGCAAGTACCGCGACGCCCTCGGCAACCTCGTGAATGGCAACAACGATCCCATCACCATCATCAAATGGAAGGACATCTACCAGCTCTTCGAGGACGCCTCGGACCGCGCCGAGGACATCGCCAACGTCCTTGAAGGGATCGTACTGAAACATGCCTGAGATCCTGATCCTGATCATCGTCCTGGCGGTGCTGTTCGATATCGCCAACGGCTGGCACGACTGCGCGAACGCCATCGCCACCGTCGTTTCCACTAAGGTCCTCTCGCCCGGCGCCGCCGTCACCCTGGCGGCCTTCATGAACATCCTCGGCGCCTTCCTGACCACGGCGGTCGCCAAGACCATCGGCACGGGCATCGTGGACCCGTCGGGCATCACCGATCAGGTCATCATCGCGGCCCTCCTGTCCGCCATCATCTGGAACCTCATCACCATCCTCATGGGCCTGCCGGTCAGTTCGTCCCACGCCCTCGTCGGCGGGCTCATCGGCGCTGCCGCGGCGCACGGCGGCGTAAGCATCCTGAACAGCGGCGGCATCATGAAGATCTTCACGTCGCTCCTCGTCTCACCCCTCCTCGGCTTCGTCATCGGCTACGGCTTCATGAAGCTGATCCTCATGCTCTTCGGCCATCTCGCGCCCGGCACCATCAGCAAATATTTCGGCAGGCTCCAGATCCTGTCGTCGTCCTTCATGGCCTTCGGTCACGGCTCCAATGACGCGCAGAAGGCAATGGGCATCATCACCATGGCGCTCTTCTCCGCCGGCAAGATCAAGACGCTCGACGTGCCGACGTGGGTCATCCTCACCTGCGCGCTCGCTATGGGCTTCGGCACCATCTTCGGCGGCTGGAAGATCATCAAGACCCTGGGCGTCAAGATGCTGAAGCTCGAACCCATTCACGGCTTCGCCGCGGAAACCTCCTCGGCGGCCATCATCCTCGTCTCCAGCCACTTCGGCCTGCCGGTCAGCACCACTCATGTGGTCTCCACGGCCATCCTCGGCGTGGGCGCCACCAAGCGGCTCTCCGCGGTCCGGTGGGGCATTGCCGGCAAGATCGTCATGGCCTGGGTCCTGACGCTGCCGTTCTGCATCGCCCTGGCCTGGGGCATCGTCAGACTGCTTGAGAAGTAACGCTCTCCTTTCCATGCTCTCCCCTGATCGCATCAAGCATTTCGTCCAGAACATCCTCGGCTGCGGCTGTCCGGAAGAGGTCTTCCGGTCGATCGACGTGCGCCGCAACTTACGGCTGAATCCAGGAGCGAGCGAGCCCCCCGCAGCTAATCGCGGGGTTAGCGAGCGATCAGGATAACGATAGTTCCTTGAGGATCGAAGCTCCATGCCTCTTGCAATAGGGAGCTTAAATCCAGGAGCGANNCCTTGAGGATCGAAGATTCCCTGCCGCTTGCTGCAGGGAGCTTCAACAGCTTCATTGTCCTCGACAGCGCCATCATCATCGGGAACCGCCTGCTCGTCTATGTCGCGGAGGCAGGCACGGCGGGATGTATCGAGGAACATTTACCGGTCTTGGTGGAAGAGGGAAAGAAAGAGCGGGACAAAAAGAGATTGAACCGGTTCAGACTGGTGCTGGTCGCTGATGAGCCAGATGAAGTACGTCAGACTGCGGAAGGGCAGTTCGAGGAATTACGAGGCGGCGACGAGAAGGTTCATCTGCATGTGATAAAGAAGAACGACCTATTTTTCACCGCAGAGAACGCAGAGAGCGCTGAGAAAGGCGGAGCACCTGGTTAGAAACTTAAAAAGAATTTATTGCTGGATTGCTGTCATCCCCGTGCAAGCGGGATTGAGGAACATTTTGTAAACACTGGATTTCCGCCTTCGCGGGAATGACGAACAGAGGAACAGGATCTCCTTTTATCAACCTACCATAGAATATTAGCCCTTCTTAGGATCGTGTCCTAATTCCTTTCTCTGCGTGCTCCGCGCTCTCTGCGGTAAAACAATTCTTGCGCAGTTATTCAAGGTTTCTTTCTGTTATTCGTTTACTGTTCTGGTACTACTACTCCTGTCCCCGCGTCCCCCCGTCCCCGCGTCGGTCTTACAGTTTCCCCCGCAGGCGCACGCGAAGCTCCCCGCCCTCGCCTTCTCGAACGCCTCTTTTCCCTCACGCCAGCACAACCCCGCGATCACGAATGTCCCGAGGGAGTCGAATCCGCCGATCCCGGTAAACCTGTATCCCACGCTCGCGACGAGCAGGACAACGGAGAGTTGAAGGCAGGCGCGCGTGCAGGCCGCGTCAGCCAGGATCGCCGGGGAATTGAGCGTCTTGCCAACCTTTACCTTGTAATGGATCAGCAGCCACATGGTGCAGATGGAGACGAGCGATATCACGATGCCCCAGAACGTGGTCTCGGGCTTATGATCCTGATAGAGGTTGATGGCAGCGGTGACAGCAAGCCCGATGGTCAGGACATAGAATCCCCCGCCGGTTATCCTGAGCGCCGTCTTCTCGAAATGGTCGGCAGTCTCCCCTTCGTTGCGTTTGATCCGGCCGATCATGTGCCAGATGCCGATGCCGGATGCAACCTCGACGAATGAATCCAGCCCGAACCCGAAGAGCGCGAAGCTCTCATCTACAAGCCCGAAGAAGACCGACACCAGCCCTTCTCCGATGTTGTAGAAGATGGTGATCAGAGCCAGGGCCGAGGCCCAGGCATAGAGCTTGTTCTTGTCCGGCACGAAGCCGATGGAGATCTTATTCACAGGGTTTCACGTGTTTTTCCCGGCACGGAAGGGAATGCGTTCGTCGACCTGCCTGCAGGTCCCGTCAACCGCAGCAACTGACAGCAACTGATCGTAATACCGGCACTCCGTCAGCGTGATGATCTTTTCACGACCGCCTCGATAACCGACCGGTCGCGGGGGGCGATGTTCGTGAACTTGATCCCGTACTGGAAGGTATGGGGCGCTGCCGGCTGCCGGACGACCCGCGTGATCTCGCCGTATCCGCTGACATGCGTGCCGTCATTCAGGAAGAACGAGAAAAAGATCCCCTCGCCTGTCGTCAGGGGCTCATCGGCGCGAATGAGCATCCCGCTGGCGCTGATGTTCTCGGTCCAGAACTGCAGCGGATTGTTCTTGAATTTGCCTTCAATGGCGACGGCGAGCGCCGCCCGGTAGCGGATTCTCGGCGCAATGTTGAGGACCTGNNTGCATCTTGAGGGAGAGCAGGAGGGGGTCGACCGGCAGGGGGACGACCGCGTTGGGACGGCACTGCTTGCACCGCTCCCGGTTGGCGAGGGTGTCCTCGCAGACGATGATGGTGGAGACCGCGCGCAGCTCCCTGCTCGCCCTGATGATCGTGAACAGTTCCTCGCTCCGCATGCCGGGCGCATCGAGCAGCGTGACGATCAGATCGATCTCTTCCTTCCTGCAGATATTCAGCGCTTCGTCGTTCGTGGCTGCGGTGAAGATCTTGATCTCCGCGCGGTCGAAAAAGCT
>JAFNGD010000248.1:0-1481 GCA_017885365.1 Nitrospirota bacterium | reverse complement strand
TGCGCTCGCTCCTGGATTCACGGGACGATCTCTTCGCCCGTGCAAAGGCACCAATGCTTACACCCTCTGTCCGCCCAGCCCGCCCTTCGCCATCTTCTTCTCAAGCTCCCGCGTCCGGAGCACCGCGCGCTTCACCTTGCCGCTGATGGTCTTGGGCAGTTCGTCCATGAACTCGATCTCCCGGGGGTACTTGTACGGCGCGGTCCGTTCCTTCACGAAATCCTGGATCTCCTCAATGAGCCTGCCGGATTTCTCATAGCCCGGCGCCAGCACGATGAAGGCCTTCACGATCTCTCCCCGGACCGGGTCCGGACTTGCGACCACGGCGTTCTCGGCCACTGCCGGGTGCTCCTGGACCACGCTCTCCACCTCGAAGGGGCCAATGCGGTAGCCCGAGGCCTTGATGATGTCGTCGCCCCGTCCCACGAAGGTATAGTAGCCGTCCTCGTCGCGGAAGGCCTTGTCTCCCGTGTTGTACCAGCCCTGCTGGAACACCGCGCTGTTCTCTTCCGCGTTCTCGAGGTACTCCTCGAAGATCCCGACGACCGGCCGCTTCCCGCCGGTCCTCACGGAGATGTACCCCACCTCGCCGGTGTGGACGGGCTTATGGTCCTCGTCGAGGATATCGATGTCCAGGTCCGGCACGGGCCTTCCCATGGAGCCCGGCTTCACCGGCATGAAGGGATAGTTGCCCACGAGCAGCGTGGTCTCGGTCTGGCCGTAGCCCTCATGGATGGTCCGGCCCGTGGCCTCCTGCCAGACCTTGATCACCTCGGGGTTCAGCGGCTCGCCGGCCGACGTGCAGTGCCTGAGGCCGGAGTAATCGTACTGTTTCAGGTCCTCCAGGAGCAGCATGCGGTAGACTGTGGGCGGGCCGCAGAACGCGGTCACGCCCCGCTTCGTCAGGAGGTCGAGCGNNCACCACTGGCCGTAGAGCCCCCAGGCGGACTTCGCCCAACCCGTGTCCGATACGACCCAGATGAGGTCCTTCTCGGTGAGGGCGTGCCACAATCCGGCCGTGCGCAGGTGGCCCAGCGGGTAGGAGCAGACGTGGTACACCATCTTGGGATATTTCGTCGTCCCCGAGGTGAAGTAGACGAGGAAGGGATCGGAGGCCTTCGTCGGCTCCACCGCGGTCCGGGGCAGGTCGGGTGAGGCCTTCGCCATGGCCTGCGCGAAGTCATCCCAGCCCTCTGCCGCGCCGTCGGACAGGAACCGGTGGCGCAGGAAGATTGCGTCGATCGTCCGGACCGCCTCGTTCACCTTGGCGTGGTTCGCGTTGTTCGTGATGACCACGTTCGCCCGGCCTTTCGTAAGGCGGTACTCGATGTCGTCCTTCGTCAGGATGACCGGCGCCGGCATGATCACGGCGCCCAGCTTATGGCAGGCGACGAGGATGAAGAACCCCTCGGGCACCCGGCCGAGCATGATAAACGCGCGGTCGCCCTTCTTCCCCCCCGCGGCGCGGAGCGCGTTCGCAG
>JAFNGD010000247.1 GCA_017885365.1 Nitrospirota bacterium | reverse complement strand
CAGCGTTCGGGATCGTGCCGTAGCTGGACTGGTAGAAGGTTATGCCGTGATGGCTGAGCGGATCGTTCACCCGGATGCGCTTGTCGAAGATCTTCTGCTGCTGGAGATCGTAGACGGAGAGCTGGCTCCAGTACTCCGACGGCATGCCCGTCGGCCGGCCGGCATTCTGGTAATAGTCGACCTCGAAATCGTCGCACCGCACGTAGAATCCTATCGGCATCGCCGGAACTCCGCGTTGGGAGTTGTGGACCACCGGGCTTTTGCTGATGCCGAACCCGTCCATGATCTTGTCCCACAAGGGCTCGTTCCGCAGATACACGACATTCGACGCCTGGCCCTCAGGCAGGTTCAGGAACCCCTTGAACCCGAAGAACGCGCCGGTCAGCGCTCCGGTAAAGATGAGGATTATGCTCACATGGGTGATGTATACTCCCATGCGGGTGTACGCGCCTTTCTGGGAGGCCAGGTGGGTCGTCCCCTGCTCCTTCGAGACCAGGTGGCTGTACCGTTTCCCCTGGAGGGCCTTGAGCGCAGCCAGCTCCGCCTGCTCCATCCCACCCTTGACCATGATCTCCTTCTTGAACGGGGCCGCCTTATACCCATCTTCGTCAAGGGCCTTCAGCGGGGCCCGCATGACCTTCCAGGCATGGGGGAAACGTTCGAGCGTGCAGATGGTGAGGTTCGCCGTCAACATCAGCAGGAGGAGCACGAACCACCAAGTGTGGTACAGGTCAAAGAACCCGAGGGTCTCGAAGAGCGCGACGGTGCCCTGGCTGTACTCCCTCAGGTAATCCTCCGGCGCCTGGTTCTGCTGGATCACCGTACCGATGACCGATACGACTGCGAGAATGATGAGCAGTACTACGGCGAGCTTCACCGAGGAGAAGAACTTCCATATCTTGTCTGCGGCCACCTCAACGATGCCCTGCTGGTCCTTGTTTTCCAATTCGCGATCCCTCCACTCGTGCGCACAAACGACCCGCTAAACTAACATACCGGCAGTGAAACTGTCAAGAAGATTTGGATAGTTCCTCGTGACCGCGGACAGCGAAGCTGCCCGGAACGCAGCCCGCCGGCCTCTGCGCCGCGCATCGGTCAAGACATGCTAATTTGGAGCCAAGTATGGTATGATGAGCACCTATGCAGGATGCCGAGGCCACCATACTCCGGGAGCTCATCATCCTCCTTGCCGTGTCGCTCCCTATCACCTTCCTGTTCCATAAGGCGAAGCTGCCGGCGCTCGTGGGATTCCTCATCACCGGGGTTCTGATCGGCCCCCACGGAACTGCGGTCATCACCGAGACCCAGATCGTGGAGCGGCTCGCCGAGATCGGCGTCGTGCTGCTGCTGTTCACCGTGGGGCTCGAATTTTCGATCGAGGACATCGTGCGCTCTAGTCGTCAGCTCCTGCTCGGCGGCG
The DNA here is from genome assembly GCA_017885365.1 of Nitrospirota bacterium. The sequence goes on along the minus strand of JAFNGD010000247.1, from coordinate 7,922 downwards.
GGACCCAGGTCGTCCTGACCATGCTTGCCGTGGCGGGCATCGCCCTGCTCTTCGGCTACCCGATGACCCAGGCGCTCTTCTTCGGGTTCCTCGCATCCCTCAGCAGCACGGCCATCGTGCTCAAGATGTACTCCGATCGGGCCGAACTGGACACGGCACACGGCAGGCTCTCAACAGGCATCCTGTTGTTCCAGGACATGGCCGTCGTGCCCATGATGCTCCTCCTTCCGGTCCTCGGCCAGGCCGGGGCCGCGGGCAGCATCACCCCTGTCTCAGTCGTTATGAGCCTGGGAAAGGCGGTGCTGGGCCTCGCAGCCGTGTTCCTCGCCGCGCGGCAGGTCGTCCCGTTCCTGCTGCACCACGTGATCCGCCTCAGGAACCGGGAGATGTTCTTCCTCCTCGTGGTCCTGCTCTGCCTCGGAACCGCCTGGATCACCTTCAGCCTCGGGCTTTCCCTCGCCCTGGGCGCGTTTCTTGCCGGCCTGATCATATCCGAATCGGAATACAGCCACCACATCGTGTCCGACATCCTCCCGTTTCGCGACTACTTCGCAAGCATCTTCTTCATCTCCATCGGCATGCTGCTCAAGACCGACTACTTCCTGACGCACTGGCCCCTGCTCATCGGCCTTACGACTGCGCTCGCCCTGCTCAAGACCGGGCTCGTGACCGTCACCGCCGCGGTCCTGCGTTACCCGCTGCGGTCGGCGCTGCTGTCCGGCCTGGCCCTCGCCCAGGTGGGCGAATTCTCGTTCCTCCTGGCCGACCAGGGGAGCCGGTTCGGGCTGATCGGCGGAGACACCTTCCAAGCCTTCATCAACACCTCCATCCTGACCATGGTGGCGACGCCGTTCATCATGCAGGTCGCGCCCTGGTTCGCGGACCGCATCCGTCTTCCCCAGCCCGAGCCCACCGGCCATACGAACGTCTGCTCGCTCAAGGGCCACACGATCATCGCCGGGTACGGTCTGAACGGCAGGAACCTCGCCCGGACCCTGCGCGCCACAAGGATCCCCTACACGGTTCTCGAAGTGAACGCCGATACCATCCGAAAGGCCCGCGATGAGGGAGAGCCCATTATCTACGGGGACATCACCCGCGAGGATACGCTCCTGCGGGCAGGCGCCGACTGCGCACGGGTCATCGTGTTCGCCATTTCCGACTTCTCCGCGACCCGCATGGCCATCCGCTTCGTGCGGACGATCAATCCATCCGCCTTCATCCTCGTCCGGACCCGTTACGCCGCCGAGGTGGACGAGCTTCTGGCGCTCGGTGCTGACCAGGTCATCGCCGAGGAGTTCGAGACCTCGATCGAGATCTTTTCCCGGGTCTTGCATCAGTACCACATCCCGGGCAATATCATCGCGAACCAGATCAGCCTCGTTCGGTTCGACGGCTACAAGATGCTGCGCGGGTTGTCCCTGGACCAGGAGAAAATCGGCAGGCTCGCGGCGCTCTTCGCCGCCGCCACGGTGGACAACGTGCAGGTCCAGCCCGAAAGCGCCTGCATCGGGAAGACGCTCAAGGAGCTGGATATCAGGCGGTCGTCGGGCGCGACCGTGATCGCCGTCGTGCGGAACGGCGAAGCGGTCACGAACCCCGGCATCGACTTCCGCCTCGAGGCGGACGACATCCTGGTGCTCCTCGGTGCGCACAAGGAGCTGGATGCGGCGGTTGAGCTTCTGACGCAGAAGCCGGAAGGATCAGACGCGGGGACGGGCTAGCATTCAGCATTCAGCGTTCAAGGTTCAAAGCTCAAGGTTCAGTGAAAATAAGCAAACCTCATAACACTGCAGAATGATGTTGCGAACGACAATGGCAATGGGTATAATCAGTCTCGTCGTTTTTCAATTTCCAAATTACTATCTTCACTTTTCAATCCCCAAACGGGAGAGGTTACGGAGCTGGTGCCCGTCCCGGACTTCAAATCCGNNTTCGATTCTCATGCTCTCCCGCCAATTTTCAATCATTGATCGATAAGGTTTGCTACACCAACCGCCAACCTGACTCGGTAAGGCCATTGATACCGATCCCTTCCTCAGCAATCCAATCACGAACTTACGAACGGTAAATATAAAGAGGCCCGCAGTTTCCTGCGGGCCTCTGAGCATGACCACGGTCAAATCGTAGATATTCGCTTAATTAATGACGTAGGTCACGGTCGCTGATTCTCCATTCACCCCGTTGACACCCACATCCAGATTTACCGATACAACACTTTTCCCGTTACATATCTGAGGAATAGTGACCGTGGCTGAGGCCACCGTGGGATCACTCATGGTCCCCATTGCCGTGCAAACTGTAGTCGAAGAACCGCCTCGCGGCCCATTATAGGCCTGATAGGAAAGTCCCATACCGCGGATAGGAAAGGTCGTCGGTTTTGTCCAGTTCACGGTCAGTGGAGAACCCAATTTAGCAACGCCTATCGCCCCGCCGGTGAGATTGGTAACAAAGATCGGCTCGGTGGTGTACGCATTGCTCAAGATCGGATAGGCGATTGTCGTTCCCGTCGTCGTGGTCACTAAGACCTGGAACGGCGTATCCTTCGCCGGAAGTTTATCCAAATGGTTGCTGTCGAGCCAGAACCGGTCAAGGTTGATGCCGTACCCCGTAACGTTCGAAACCCAGGGAACAGTGGCTGTATTCCAGAAACCTCCTCCGGTGATCGTCACGCTGCTTACCGTCCCCTGAAGCGCATCTACCTTCACGGTCATTTTCGTACCGTCGCAAAGGCCGGCACAGTCATTGATCCCCTGCCGAGTATTCATGACCGCGGTAACTGCTATATTGGCGACGCGTCCATTGCCCGATATCAGCCATTGTCCAGATATTTTCTTGAAATAAGCCGGCCCGATGCCGTCAAGTCTCACCTCGGCAACATTGGTCGTTGTATCGAGCGACTTGATCACTTTGAGGGTGTAAAGAACCGTCTGTCCGGAAGCTTTTGCAGAAAGCGCCATCATTCTCAAAACTTGCGCGAACTGGTCCTGATTGAAACCGTCATTCACCAGGCTCGGATCCAGGTAGGGCTTCAGATCGGCTGACGACAAGAGCAGGCCCCTGGCGTTGATGGTATTCGCAATGCTCGCCAGTGTCGTGTTAATGCCGGCAAGGGCCGACTGTTTGGCGGTGTCGGTCGTCACGACGGTCATGTCGTTGTTGCCGCTTTCCACCGTCGATCCGGTGACCTGGGACACGGTCGTGGTCGAAGCAGTGAGTGAACTCAGGAAAGCGTTCAAGGTCGAGTTCTGGGTTGTCGTTCCGTTGGAGATCACGATCCGGCCGGTCGCAGCATTGACCCATGCTTGGTCCAGCACCTTGTCGAGACCGGTCCCTGGCACAGTGATCGTCCCTGCGGTAAATGGCGTAGAAATAAGATTGAAGTCGCTCGAGGTCACTCCATTCTTATCCAGCCAGAGTTGAACGACATTCTTTATCAGATTATGGATCACTGAAACAGATTCGGGTTTAGGGGCAGGATGTGTCGGCAGATTATTAAATGCATAGTCAATACTCACCGAAGGCGTCTGTGCGCTGTACCACGACCGGATGATCAGGTCCGTAAGCGGGGTGATATTGATGGTGGTAGCAGCATTTTCATCGGCACTGACACTATAGAGCATCGTCGTGGGCGTCGTGGACGTGATGACTCTGAGAAGGTAGGGAGGTGTACGCCCATTCGTCGGCAAAATAAAATTGCCATCGCCATCAGTCTCGCCGTTGATCGGATTTCCATCCTTATCACCGCCCTCGATCGGCCGGTGAGGATGCCCTATGCCGGATGCCGCAGTCCCGTAGATGCCCGGCGCCTTGGGTGCAGCCGGCGGCGCCGAACCTCCCCCACCGCCTCCGCAGGACAGCACGACCGGAACGATCAACAGAAGGACTATCAGGACCACTCGCAGATATGCGCGAACCATCATTGCTGCACCTCCCCGCTTTTCTTTACCGTATTAATACAAAAAACCCCTGACCGAAACGAGTGAATCTTTCGATCAGGGGCCTGTTCTTAATCTACCGTGCCATCCAACGCGCTGCCGAAACCTGCTAGAACGTCAGGTTCGCACCGAATATGAACCCCTTGGTGACGTCGAGCGCCACCTGGTCGTTGAACTTAGGATCTTTCAGCTTCGAGTCGATGGTCTGGTACTTGTATCCAACCAGAATGGACAGGAAGCTGATTGGCCGGTACGCAATTCCCAGCTCGGTCGATGAATAGGTGGCATCGAACGTCTCCGGGTCGCCCTCGAACTCTCCTTTAAGGATGCCATAGGACAGGTTCCCGTAGAAGGCGAATCCGCCTCCGATCGAGCCTCCGCCCGTGATGCCGACGAGCGGTCCGGAGTATTTCGTCCAGGACGAGGACCATATCTTATTGGTCACTATATCGATATCATTATAGGTCTGCTTGACCTCTTTGTAACCGACGGTAAGGGCAATGGCCGGCGAGATATAGTATCCCAGATTGATGTCGTGTTCTTTGCGCGAGGCCGTGGTCCTGTAGGTGTTGAACGGCAGTGCACTTGGACCGACCGTCGTTGGCGTCGGTCCGGTTACGAGGACATCTTCATAATCAGGGAACTTGTAGTCAGGGGTCGACATATAGCTTCCCGCGATCAGGACATTACTGATCTTCAAACTGGCCGAGATGATCGGGGCAGCGACTGACTCTGATGTAAGCGTCATGATATTCGCCCCGCCCTCGGGTGGATAGGAGTTGAAGGCGGTCTGCCAGGTGTTGTACCAAACCTTATACCCCAGGGTAAAATAGACGTTCTTGCCGACCTTGGTCGTCTGTTCCGTATCCGCTGCAAAGGCGGCGCCCGAGAGGCCCATAACAAGCAGTGTCAAGAGCACCAAAATCGCAATATATGCTTTTCTCATAAAGCCCCCTTGGTAAGGTCGTTAGAATATGAGGTTTAAGCCTAGTGTCAAACCCTTGGTTACGTCCGGGGATATCGGCGTCCCCGGGCCCCCGATCTGGTAAGCAGGCATTTTCTGTTCGATGCTCTGGAACCGGTAGCCGATCGTAAAGGAAAGCGGCATGCTTTTTTGCTTATATCCGATCCCGATCTCCGTCGACACATAGTCGGCCTTATAGGTCGTTGATCCGCCCTCGTACTCCATATCCAATTTGCCCAACGCCAGGTTACCGTAAAGACCGAAACCCTCACCTATGGGAACACTGCCGATGAAGCCGATGGTCGGGCCTGCATAGGTCGGCTTCGATATGACGGTCTGTGACTTGAGCCCTGTGCCGGACTGTTTGTCGGTGATCTCCTGGGTCACGATCTTGTATCCCAGCGTAAGGGCCAGGTTCCGCGAAACATACCAGCCGATGTTCGTATCCGATTCGGTTCGCGTCGCCGTTGTGTTGTGTTTTAGCGTATAGGCTGTCGTTGTTCCGCCGCTCGACAGGACAATGGTGTCCGTGTAGGTTGGGAACGTATAATCCGACGCGCCCAGGTAGCTCGTAGAGATGAAGAAATCCTTTATCTTGAGGCTGATGGAGGGGATGAACGCCACGTTTGGGGCGGACATGTAGGCCTGGACATTGGAACCCTGCTGAGACCCGTAGGAGCCGTTCGCCGACTGCCAAGTGTGGAACCAGAACTTCAACCCGATGGCGAGGGTCACGTCCTTCCCGACCGGAGTGGACTGCTCCTCGGCTAGGGCAGGGCCGGCCGCCACCGAGAGGGCCAGCAACAGAATAAGACTGAAGAGCCATGTTTTTCTCATAGATCCCCCTTATTGAATAGTAAGAACATTGTGTACATGGATAAGTTCAGAACGTCGGAGGAACGAACACCGGTTCCTCTTTCTTCTTTTCGCGCTTCCTGTTCTCCTCGATCTCCCGCTTTTCCCGGTCCAGCCGCCTCCTTTCCTCATCCATCCGCTTCTGCTGCTCCTGCTCCTTTGCCACGCGATCCTTCTCCATCTGCACCTCGCGCTCCCGCAGTCGCTTTTCCGTCTCGCGGAGCTTCTTGGCGTCCTCCTCGAGGCGGGCCTTCTCATCGATCATCCTCTTGATCTCTTGTATCCGCTTGGAATCCTCCTCCGGCGAGATGACCGGGGCCGCAGGGCGCGGGGGCTCCGGCTTTTTATAGGAGGCGAGGGCGAAGATGAACTGCCCGCCCTCGTCGCCGGAGAGGGCGACAGGAGCGCTCTTCGGCGTCTGCTGGGACTCGTTCGAGACCAGGGGCATGATCTCCGAGACGATCTGCATCGGGGTCAGATACTGGTTCTCGTTCTTCTCCAGGACCCTGATCAGATGATAGGCAAACACACTGTGATTGCCTTTCGCCTTGTCCGGGACCGGGTAGAGGCCGCCCGAGGTCAGGATCCACCGTGACTTGGCGCTGTAGAGCTCCTTGAAGGCGCGGTCAGACCCAGGCCCGAGGCTTCGCGTCTTTCCCATGAGCGACTCGCTGAAGCAGGAATCGGAAATGGTATAGATGTGCCGCGCCTTGATGCTTTCCAGGTAGTCACGGATATCGGCGTTGCTGATAAAGCTTGAGGTCTTGTTGGCTACGGCATCGGAAGGGATCCAGACCCCGCGTTTCGTGTTCTTGTTGTATTCCCCATGTCCGGCATAATAGATGAGAAGGCTGTCCTTCTCACCAACGGTCCCCGCAAGCGTTTCAAGCGCCAGGATGATCTCGTCCCTGCTTGCCTTCTTGTCGTACAGCTGGATCATCCGCTCCTTGGCAAAACCATACCTCTGCTGGAGCACCTGGGCTATTTCCTGGGCATCGGGCCTGGCTGCCTGAAGCTGCATGGCCGGCTGAAGATTGGGGTATTCATTGATTCCGATGATCAGCGCCCAGTAGTTGCCCTCGATCACCGTGTCGTCCGCCTGGTCTGTGCCCTTGACCGTGACACCGCGCTGCTGGGCAGAGGTGACAAGAGGCAGGAAGAGAAGAAAGAAGAGAAGGATAAAAAGGAGTGATGTGACTTTAACGTTCTTCATGCCAAATTCTAACTAATATAATATGGCAAGTCAAGTATTATTTGTGAGCCGGTCTTTATCGTTGCATTTATATGCAACTCAAGACTCTCCGGCCCAGAGCTGACCCGGGAAGCGCATTAACCGCACGAGCAACTGCTGCGAAGCAGAATACGCAACAGATGATCGAGTATCAGGCTGCCGCAACGTGAATTTTACCTTGAACTGCTATGATCTTTGTACTATGATTCCCCATCGCGAGGGACTGTTCCTTGGTCCGATTGGTTCTGTCCCCGCTGCTCTCAACCATCGCTATCAACAACTGCCGTTCGGAGGTAACGCATGAACAGATCATTGATCGCAGCCATTCTGGCCCTGCTCTTCATTTCCGATGTCTATGCCGCCCAGTCAACGGTCGTCGATGCCGAGGGTTCTGCATGCATGGGCGACGACCGGACCCGGAAACAGACTGAGCAGGTAGCCCTGTCGGAAGCGAAAAAGAAGGCCGTCGAGTTCACCGCGACCTACCTGAAGAGCGAGACGGACATCAAGAACTTCGTTGTCGAAAAGGACCTGGTCTCCGCCTTCGCGAGCGCCAACGTCAAGATCATCCAGGAACTGGACAAGGCATGGTACAAGGATCCGGCCGCCGGAGACTGCTACAGGATCAAGGTCAAGGTGGAGGTCATCCCCGACGAGAAAGCAATGTCGTCGTTCTCGAAGAACACGGCGGCGCCCGATGACCCGGCGGCGCCTCTCAGTATCAAGGTCTGGACGGACAAGAAGGCGTACAAGAGCGGTGAGAAGATCCGCGTGTACCTGAAGGGCAATAAGCCGTTCTATGCCCGCGTCGTCTACAAAGATGCCGGGGGCGGCCTGGTGCAGATCCTGCCCAACCCCTTCCGCACCACGAGTTATTTCAACGGCGGTACGATCTATGAGATCCCGGCAGGCGAGGACAAGTTCGACCTCGAGG
>JAFNGD010000246.1 GCA_017885365.1 Nitrospirota bacterium | reverse complement strand
ACGCTGCCGCCTCTTCCAGCTTGCCGTCGCCGTAGAGCTCGAACCATTTTGGCCGTGCCTGAATATATTTCTCATAACTTTCCTTCAGCTCGCCAAATGCCGTTTTTTCCTCGTCGGACTCCAATTCCTTTTCGTACTCTTTCAAATTGTCGCTGATGACCTTGTACCATGTCGGTTCGTCGGCCACGATCTTCGCCCGGGCGGCGGGATCTCCTACCATGAACTGGGGAAATCCGTACCGAAGCTGCCACAGCGCGTTTTGCGCGGCAGAGAGATGGACTGTGGCAAGCACATTATGGTCGTAGAGGCCCTTATACTCTTTTTCATGGTCTACGGTGTTCTTGAATCCGATTGATCCGACGATCAAAAGAAGAAACAACACGACCCCGAAACCGACAAGTATCTTTGTCCTTAATCCGTACTGCATGACGATATCCTCCTGAGAAGGTCTTTTTTCTGCCGTTCCAGCTCTATCTTTCTGTTCACGTGCTCGATGCTTACCAGCAGGTCCTCGAAGCGGAACGGTTTGCGCAGGAAATCAGCGATCCCGTTCTTGAGCGCTCGGACGGCCGTTTCGATGTCCGGATTGCCGGTCATGATCACAAACTGGAGGCTCGGGTCGGCCTTTCGTAACTGATCAATGAGTTCCATGCCGTCCATGGACCCGAGATAATTATCAACGAATGCCATCCGAAAGGGCTCTTCTGACACGAGCCGGAGGGCCTCGGCGGGCGTTGCGGCTGTTGCGACATCCAAGCCTACATCCCTGAACATGCAGGCAAGAATGTCAAGGACCCTGTCTTCATCGTCAACGAGCAATATTTTGGCGGTCATAGCAATGCCTTTCTTTTCAGCACGTGACGAGCAGCTGGAACCGGCAGTAGTCCTTTAGCATTAGTACTGTCGTTGCAAAAAGCAATTGCCGTGCCAGTCCGGAAGTCATTGAATTGTTTTGATATCAGTGCTATGAAGATGCGGCAATACAGTACAAGTTGTCAGAACGGCCTGACAACTTGTCCACGAGGGGGTATTACCGGGGAAGGGTTTTCGTGAACGTCGCGCAAAGAATCCAACAAGTACGCCTCCTCTGCAAAGGGCTTTATGGCAATGCTTCCTGCTGCTGCACGGTGGCAAATCTCGTTATGCATTTTTCGACAGCCTGTATATGGGCAATCCCAGAAAGTTTCTGCCCGTAGCGTATTGCAGGAATATTTCGGATTAGTGAAAATTCGATTACCCATGGGAAGCTGTAACAGGGCGGTAAGAAAGATCCCCTGAAGGCTTTGCGGCCCTTCAGGGGCAATTGGGGGGGGTACAAGGAACAATGGGGACCATAGAATACGTGATTCATGCCAAAGGAGACCACGGACGGGTCCTCGCCGGCTCCCGGCGTTAAGGAACCGCCTGGACCGCCCTGGCCAAGGCCGTAGGTGGCGTCCTTATCATTCTTCATCTAAATTTAATTTTTATTCCCGGCACGGATGCCGGTCATTTCTGGATCGCGGAACATCTTCGTTCATGCAAATCATTGTGGGATAATTCGGGGATAGATGCATGCGCAGGTGACCGGCACGGTGAAACCCTGGACCCTTGTGCGGTCACACCTCCTGCTGCACTTCCTGCCCTGCCTGAACCAGCGAAAGCTCATCAACGGAGAAGACCTTATCAATGTCGAGAATGATGACGAATCGGTCGTTCTGCTTGCCCATGCCCTTGATGAAGTCCGTCCTGAGCTTCGTTCCGATCCGCGGTGCGGGCGCCATGTGCTCCGGGCCGAGATCGATCACCTCCTGCACCGAGTCGGCCAGGGCGCCCAGGACGGTGGTATCGCCGTCCACCGTGATTTCCGAAATTATGATGCACGTGTTCACCGTGTTCTCGGACAGGGCCATATTGAACTTGCGCCGGAGGTCCACCACGGGGACCACGCTTCCCCGCAGATTGATCACGCCCCGCATGAAGTCTGGCATGCGGGGGATGCTGGTTACCGAGGTGAGGTCGAGCACCTCCCGTACCTTCCCAATGTCCAGGGCGAATACTTCATCACCCAGCTTGAAAGTCAGATATTGTGTTGTCTCCGTGTCAGTCGCTGTTGTCATGGTTTGCCTCCCTAGGGTAACTTCGCGAGGTAGGATGCGTGAAGTTGAGAAGGTGTGAAGTTGGAAGGTTGGGAAAAAGCACGCTGTTGTTCGCTCGCGTTTTACTACCTTCCTACCTTCCCACCTTCCTGTTCCTCAGTATTTCTCGTACTCCGCATCCTTCGCATCCCCTGATTCGTTGCCATTGTCCTTCCCAGCTGAGGTCAGCACCAGCTTTACGCCTTTCCGTCGGGAAGCGGCAGTTTCGGACATCATTCCGGGCTTCACTTCCCGGCTTGGGGCGTTGCGTACCGCAGGCACAGGATGCGTGATTTTTGATGCTTTTCTCTCCGGAAGCTCGTTATGCTCATGGCCGGCTACTTTGAAGAACGCCATGACCTCCATAAGCTGGCTAGCCTGGGATGACAGTTCTTCAGCGGTCGACGACATCTCTTCGGCAGCGCCCGCGTTCTGCTGCACCACCTGGTTCAGCTGCTGGATGGAGCTGTTGATCTGGTCCGCGCCGCCTGCCTGTTCCTTGGATGCAGCGCTGATCTCCTGCACGAGTTCGGAGGTCTTTTGAATGTCAGGGACGAGCTTGGCAAGCATACCGCCGGCCCGCTCCGCGACCTCCACACTCGTTCCCGAGAGCCGGCTGATCTCCGTTGCCGCCACCTGACTCCGTTCCGCTAGTTTCCGGACCTCTGCCGCCACTACTGCAAATCCCTTGCCGTGCTCGCCTGCTCGAGCTGCCTCGATCGCCGCGTTCAGGGCAAGCAGGTTCGTCTGGCGCGCGATCTCTTCGATGATCGAGATCTTGCCGGCAATCTCCTTCATCGCCGTCACCGCCTCAGTCACGGCTTTGCCGCTCTCGAGCGCGTCGTTCGCGCTCTTGAGCGCGATCTTCTCGGTCTGCAGCGCGTTGTCCGCGTTCTGCCGGATCGTGGCGTTCATCTCCTCCACGGATGATGAGGCCTCTTCCGCGCTCGCTGCCTGCTCGGTCGTCCCCTGCGAAAGCTGTTCGGAACCCGATGAGAGCTGCTGGCTCCCGGATGCCACGTTGTCCGCCGCGGTCTTGACGTCCGACACCACCGTACGCAGCTTCTCGATCATGGTCGTCAGGGACTTCCCGAGCAGGTCCTCGTCCGACAGCACGTTCACGCTTACGTTCAAATCGCCGGCAGCGATCCTTTCGGCCACGGCGCTTTTCGCTTTCATGGAATCGACCATCTCCTTCATGGCGGAGAGCAAGGTCCCGATCTCGTCCCTGCTCGTGGCCTGGATGGTCATGGACACGTCGCCCACGGCAAGCCCTTTCGCGACTGCAACGCCCTCATGCACCGCCTGTTTGATGTTGCGCGCGACAAGGACGCTCACGACAAGAGACAGCACAACGGCACTCAGCAAGACAATCGCCATGATCACAATGACCCTGGTGAAGGTCCTCATGGCGCTCCCATAGGCGTCCTGGCTCATCCGATTCTCCAGCTCCAGGAGATCATGGGTGACCTTTTCGATGCCCATGAACTCCTCATCCGCCTTGGCCATGAACATGGTGGCAAAATTCAAATCTGAATCCGCAAGATCGATCGCTGAAACTATGGCTTTTTGGTAATCACCCAGCTCCTTGCTCATATCCTCGTAGATCTTCTTTTCCTCAGGCGTGCTGGTGCTTGACTCTGTAGCTTTCTTGACCGTCTCGACGGCCTTCTTGAGCGTTTCCAGCTGTTCCTTGCCGAGCTTGTCGATCTTGGCGCGGTCATAGCGGGCAGTCTCCCAGCTCAGGAGCCGGTAGGTGTTCATATGCACATCGGTAAGCTCGTTCACGAGGTTCGCGCTCACCTGATAGTTCTTGAACCGGCTGTTGTAAATATCGTTCAGCGCGCCCTTCTGGGTCGCCAGGCCCACATAGGATGCCAACCCGAACAGGACCAGCAGAATGATGACCAGCACCGGCGCTATCAGGATCTTCGTCATCATGTTCAGATTATTGACTCGTGTTCTCATGTCCATGATACCCTCCCACGTTCCCGGCGATTCTTACAGCGGCGGGGCCGTCGAAACGGCCCCGCAGACTAGGTTCCCGCTTCTTACTTGTAGATCCCGCACCCGAAGATAAGGTCCCCGTGCCGCTCTACGTATGCCCGCTTGTGCTCGATCATCTTGGTGAGCGGGTCGGTGAACTTGTAATCCTGCCATCCGCTGCCCTTGGTCTTTGCGATCTCGACGCGCTCCTTGACGAATTCCTTGCCGTCAGCGTCCTTCATATCGATCAGCTCCTTGCCGATCATCTTCAGGTTCAGTCCATGGGCCACGACCTTTCCGCTCATATCGTATACGAACACGTACAGGTCCCGGTCGGTGAACTGCCCCTTCGGGTTGTTGATCTCGGCAAAAGCCGCATCATTTCCCTTGGCTTTGGCCATCGCTATGGCCTTCTTCACCATCTTCTCCGCCTCTGCTGCGGTCCCCCGCTTTTCCGCCGTAAAACCATTCCCCGCAAAACCGAACACCACCAGCACTACCAGTCCAACCATTACCAGCTTTTTCATGATTCTGCTCCTCCTTGTAAAGTGATCGCTCCATGGATCTGTTGTTTTTCCCCGACCCAATCATTGCGCGACTGTTTCAATACGTTCTGAAGACCGGCCGATCAGCCGACGACCTCAACGCGATTCAGCACCACTGCAGTAAATGTGTCCACCACCAGCGGGTCGAACTGCGTTCCCGCGCAGGTCTTGAGCTCCGCAACGGCCTTTTCAATTGTTCCCGCGCCGCGGTAGGGCCTGTCCGATATGAAGGCATCGTACGTGTCCGCCACGGCGATGATCCGCGCCGCAAGCGGGATGCTCTCGCCGGACAGGCCGTCCGGATAGCCGGTACCGTCGTACCGTTCGTGGTGGTACCGGATCGCGGGCAGGATGGACGCGAACTGCACGAGCGGCTTGAGGATCTCGACACCTTTCTCCGGATGGCTCTTGATGATGGCCTGCTCTTCCCTGCTGAGCGGTCCCTTCTTCGCCAGGATGAAATCGCTGATCCCGATCTTTCCGATGTCGTGCAGCAGGGACGCGGCCCGAAGGTCCTCGACCGCTTCCGGAGTGAACCCCAGGTTCGCCCCGATCCGCGCGGCAATATCCCCGACCCGCACGCTGTGGCCGTAGGTGCCCAGGTCCCTCTTTTCCACAGTACGCGACAGGGTGACCAGGACCGACAGATACGTTTGCTTCAGCTCATCCGTCTTTTCCTGCACCTTCTGTTCAAGCCCTGACATCATTTCTTTTCGCTGCTGCTCGAGCTTTCTTTTTCTTTTCACATGATCAATGCTGATCAATAGGTCCTCGATATGGAACGGTTTGCGCAGGAAGTCGGAGACACCTTTTTTGAGCGCATGGATCGCCATTTCGATGTCCGGATTGCCGGTCATGATCACAAAATGAAGATCGGGGTCGACCTTGCCCAACTTCCCGATAAGATCGATCCCTTCCACGGGCCCGAGCAAATTGTCGACAAATGCCATGTGGAACTTCTCTTTACCGACCAGGTCGAGCGCTTCATCCGGCCTCGAGGCCGTTTTGACGTTGTGGCCCAACTCCGCAAGCATGCAGGAGAGCACATCCAGGATCCTGGCTTCATCGTCGACGAGCAATATCTTCGAGGTCATTGGACGAGCATCCTTCCGCATTCGGAATCGGATAAGGAGCAGCGGGACGTTACAGGGCCGGCTGCATTGCTGGTTATATCGCAATTACCATGCCACTCCAGGTGCTTTGAAATTACAGGGGATTTTTGGCGAAGACGGGGGAGGATGCTGACAACTTGTCCTGGAGAATGACATGTTGTCAAGGGATCCAGGAACGAGCGCGTTCCCCTGCAGTCTGCTGCGGGGTCAGCGGGCGGTCTGGCCGGACATAGGAACCGGAGGATCGAATACTCCCTGCAGCTTGCTGCAGGGAACTTCAGGAGGTCTTAGCGGGGAAGAGCTATGGTGAATGTCGTGCCCTGTCCGGGACCGGAACGGACATTGATGACGCCGCCATGATTGGTAATGATCCGGTTGGCGATGGACAGACCGAGTCCGG
>JAFNGD010000245.1:3847-4092 GCA_017885365.1 Nitrospirota bacterium | reverse complement strand
CAGACCTTGCGCACGAGCCGCTGGGCCATGATAAGGACCACCGCCGAAGAGACGAGGAACGGTTCGACACCCATGTTCAGAAGGCGGTTGATGGTGCCCGGAGCGTCGTTCGTGTGGAGCGTGGACAGCACCAAGTGGCCGGTGAGGGCCGCCTTGACGCCGATCTCCGCCGTCTCGTAGTCGCGGATCTCACCCACCATGATGACATCGGGGTCCTGACGGAGGAATGAGCGGAGCGCCGCGGC
>JAFNGD010000245.1:0-3737 GCA_017885365.1 Nitrospirota bacterium | reverse complement strand
GTTCGACTTGTCGAGAAGACGCATGACGACCTTTTCGCCGAACAGGGTTGGGAGCACTGACACACGGAAGTCCATGGTCTTCTTCCCGCCCATCTTGAGTTTGATACGGCCGTCCTGCGGGAGTCTGCGTTCCGCGATGTCAAGGCTGGACATGATCTTGACACGCGATATGACGGCGTTCTTGATCTTCAAGGGGAGCCCCATGACCGTGTGGAGGGAACCGTCGACACGGTAGCGGACCCGGAAGCTTTTTTCATAGGGTTCGATATGGATATCGCTCACGCTCATGGTCGCGGCGCGCAGCAGGATCCCGTTCACGAGCTTGATGATCGGCGCTTCAACATCGCCGGACAGCTGGTCCTGCTGCTCCTCGACCACCTCAAGGTCTTCCACGGCGCCGTGGACAAGATTGTCAAAATCCTCCACGTCCACGACGCCCGTGTTGTCAAGGAGGTCCTCTTCGTCCTCCTTCATGCCCTCCATGCTGTAGTCTTTGGCATCGAGCGTCATCTTCTTTTCTTCCTTCTGGGCGACCGACGGAGCAGCGCCCGGCCTCTGTGGGACAAGGGACTTGGCACCGCCGTAATACTTCTTGATCGCGTCGACGATGGCGCCTTCCGTCGCAACGACCGCTTCAACGTTGTAGCCGGTCATGAACTTGATGTCGTCGATGGCAAAGATGTTCGAGGGGTCCACCATGGCTATGGTGATGGTGGCGCCGGAGCGGTTGATGGGCATGATACGGTATTTCTGGGCCACATCGGCGGGGATGTGCTTAATGACCGCAGGATTGATCTGGAACTTGCTCAGGTCCACGTACGGCACACCGTACTGTTTGCTCAGAAAGGTCATCAGCTTGTCTTCCTGGACGAACCCGAGCTTGACCAGGATCGAGCCGAGCCTGCCGCCTTCGGTCTTCTGCGTGGACAGGGCCTTTTTTAACTGATCATCCGTGATAAGACCCGATGAAACGAGCATCGCACCGAGTCTGCCTGACATTGCCATAAGCGCTCCTTGCCCTGCATTTTGTTATCAAGAACAATAATACTGAAACTGCACCCTTCTGTCAAGGATGGGCTTGATTTTCCTATTCTTTTACCGGTCCCGCATCTGAAGGGCAAGGGCCTTTTTCATAACGTTCACCGGCGCCTTCTTTCCTGTCCATATCTCGAAAGCGACCACGCCCTGGTACAGAAGCATTCCGATGCCGGAAAGGGTCTTCGCACCGCGCGATCGCGCCGTTCTCAGGAGGCGGGTATCGGGCGGATTGTACACCAGATCGCATACCATCTGGCCCTTCTGGATCAGGTCCCGGGAGAGGGGCAGCGGATCGTTTTTCTTCAGGCCCAGCGGTGTGGCATTGATGATACAGTCGGCGTCTTGCGCGAGGGTCCGCAGACCAGAGGCATCCAGCACAGTGACCCGGGTAGCCGTTGCGGACCGGATATCACGCCCCAGCTTCTCCGCTTTGGCGGAATCGATGTCATAGAGCAGGATGCATCCCGCCCCTGCTAGGGCCAGATTGAAACAGACCGCACGGGCGGCGCCTCCGGAACCGACCATCAGAAAGGTCTTTCCCTTCGGTCGAAGATCCGTCTCCTCCCGCAACGAGCGGAGGAATCCCTTCCCGTCCGTATTGTGTCCGATGAGCTTTCCGTCCCTCACCTCGATGGTGTTCACCGCACCGATCAGCCGGGCATCATTGGTCAATCCATCGAGGAACGGGATCACCTTCTCCTTGTGGGGTACGGTGATATTCAGGCCGCAGAGACCCAGGGGGACGATGGCTTTCATTGCTGTGCCAAGTTTATCGGGACGTACCGCGAAGGGCACGTAGCACCCGTCCAGCCCGATCGCGGCAAACGCGGCATTGTGCATGCCCGGAGAGAAGGTATGTTCCACGGGGTGGCCGAAGATACCATAGATCGAGGTCTTTCCTGATATCATGATATGCTCCTCGTGAGGAGATGTTTACCCGGGAACTTGAGCAGATCCACCAGATCGCTGAATCTATTGACCGTCCGTACGGGGACGCCTGCGGACGCTTCCACATCTGCCAGCTTCACGTTGTCGAGAAATATCCCTTCGTCTTCCTTGAGAGCACTGGCCGGGATCAGGAGGACGGACCCCAGACGCTTCCCTTTGATCGCGTTCAGGATGTCCTGTCCGGAGAGCAGTCCCGCGACCGTGACCGAAGGTCCGAACAGCGAGTTCTTCGCTGTTATCAGCCTTACCGATGCCCCGGGGACCCCTTTGAGCCTGGCGAGGACCGTTTTGAGGATCGGGGCGAACGATACCCCGGAAACGACGGTGATCCGCGTCGGGGGCACCTGCGATGGCAATCGCGTCCGTTTTGCATCAGTCAGGAACGTGGCGATCATCCCTACGCCGTTCTCGATCTGCGGCAGGTCCTCATACGACGACAACGGCGGAACGGCCATGCATGCCTGGATATAGAGCTCGTCGGAGGGGAATACCAGTCTGGTCCCTAACCGTCTTGTATAGCGGGCCGCCAGCGTTCGTACGGTCTCGATAACGCGGCGCGCCTCGCTCTTCCTGAAGGTCCGCAGCCGATAGAGCCCTTGCCGGTGGCTGGTCAGCCCCACGGGAACCACCGCGATGGATTGGACCGCGGGAAACAGGCCCGCCAGGTCCTCGATGGTCCTTACGAGATGCTGACCATCGTTGATGCCGGGGCACAGCACGATCTGGGTATGCATCCTGATACCGCCGGCGGCAAGCCGTTTCAGGGAGGCAAGGATGTCCGGAGACTTCCTGCCCCTCATGATGGCTGTGCGAAGGACAGGTTCCGTGGTGTGAACGGAAATGTACAGCGGACTGAGGCGTTGGGTAAAAATGCGTTCCCAGTCCTCTTCCCGAAAATTGGTCAGCGTTATGTAATTGCCGTACAGGAACGAGGCCCGAAAATCGTCATCCCTGACATACAGGCTCTTGCGGCAGCCCTGCGGCATCTGATCGACGAAACAAAAGATGCATTTGTTCCGGCATTGCCTGATGGTAAATGGATCGAACCGTATCCCCAGCGTATCGTCGGGGTCCTTGACGATGCGAAGGGTCCGGGACGTCCCGTCCCGCTCGCGGACCTCCAGGGAGAGCCGCTCATCGGAAACGAGGAATTGAAAGTCGATGCTGTCGCGGATATCGCGTCCGTTAACCGAAACGAGCCGATCTCCCCGCTTGAGACCGTGCCGGGCCGCCGTGCTGTCCGGAAGCACCTCGGCGATCTCAATCAATCAGGCGCTCCTTTTCGAGGCGTACATGAAATCAATGTAGCCGTTGATCTGGGTCTTCGCTTCTTCGGAAACCTGCCGGTATTTCCGGAGCATCATGATCTCCTCGATGCTCAGGATCTTCTCGAGGTAGTTGATCTGCTCTTCCGAAAGCGGGTATTTGCGCTTGCCACGCCGGTATTTTGTCGTGGAAGGCGAAAGGAAGAACCCTTTCACTTCAGCCGGGACCTTCTCCTGGTGTGCGGAAAGGATCAGGACGGACTTGTCCAGACCAAGCTTGTTCGCGATCATAATGAGGGTCCTGTCCTTGGGGATGTGGCCCTTATTGATCGTGACGCGCAGCAGTTCAGGGCTGATGCCCAGCACCTTGGAAGCGTCCTTGAGGTTCTTGAACCCTTTTTTTTCCAACGCCTGGCGTATTATATCGGAAATCTTCATGCAAAACCTCCTTCATGCAATTCGCGTAATGTCAAAACTTTCACCGCA
>JAFNGD010000244.1 GCA_017885365.1 Nitrospirota bacterium | reverse complement strand
CGCCCATCTCGGCGATGAAAAAGGCTGTAGCAACGGTCCAGAAGGGGCTGAAGTTGAACCGTTTGTCCTCATCCTCGAGCTTGTCTCCCCGGATGGTCCAGAGCCCGAAGATGGTGAAGGAAAGGGCAGCCGCGATCTTGATGTACATCATCGGGATGATGTGGGTGAGGTAATTCCCGGCGAGCACGGCAAGGAAGTGGTTCGCCGCGGTCGCGACGAACACGCCCCACATCACCGTCTGCCACCGGATGCGCGCGGCAAAGGCCATGGCCAGGAGCTGGGTTTTGTCGCCCATCTCGGCAAGCACAACAAAGCCCAGCGAGGCCAGGAACGCGGTCACTTCAAAATCTCCCTTATTTACTGCTTTTCCGATTGAACAGCACCCCATTTTACCGCAGAGATCGCGGAGACCGCGGAGAAAGACTTTTTTTAAACGACTTTAAGATCGTATATTATTCTGCCTTCTCAGCGACCTCTGCGTCCTCTGCGGTGAAAACTTGTTATTTTAGTATTTCTTTTTGCTTCTGGATCAGCTGTTTGACGCCCTTCTCACCCAGGGACAGGAGCTTTGCAAGTTCCGCCTTGGAGAAAGGCTCTCCCTCTGCAGTGCCCTGGATCTCCACGATCCCGCCCTTCCCGGTCATCACCAGGTTCATGTCAACTTCTGCTGAAGAATCTTCCGTATAACAGAGATCGAGCAGGGGTTTGCCGTCCACGATCCCCACGCTGACCGCAGCAAGGTGGTCCAGAACAGGAACATGTTCTATCATCCCCTGCTTCTTTACATGCCGCAGGGCGTCCACCAGCGCGATGTAGGCGCCGGTGATCGAGGCCGTACGCGTGCCGCCGTCCGCCTGGACCACGTCGCAATCGATCAGCACCGAGCGCTCGCCCAGGGCCTTCATGTCCACGACGGAACGGAGCGCCCTGCCGATGAGCCGCTGGATCTCGTGCGTCCTGCCGCCGACCTTGGCGCGCTCGCGCTGGATCCGCTGGGCCGACGAGCGCGGCAGCATGGCGTACTCGGCCGTTACCCAGCCGGTCCCTTTGCCCCGCAGGAACGGCGGGACCGAGTTCTCAACCGTGGCCGTGCAGATGACCCAGGTGTCTCCCATCTGGATCATCACGGAGCCTTCGGCGGACTTGATGTAGTTTCTCGTGATCTTGATCTTGCGGAGCTCGTCCGCTTTCCTGCCGTCTATACGCATGAAACCTCCAATAAGAACAACGAATGAACTTCCTCATGAACCACAGGTGACCAACAGTAGGCGCCTCTAGGCGACACAGATAGAAACGAAAACCGATATTAACCACGGATGAAAACGGTTAGAAACAAAGTAGAACCATGTTTACCGCAGAGATCGCGGAGATCGCAGAGGATAATTAAAGACTGTTCTTTAAATTACTAAATTGCTTTTCTCAGCGTGCTCTGCGTCCTCTGCGGTAAAACTATTTGCCTTTGGTTTTCTGCATTGTTACTCAGATTACATCAAAACTGGAAGTACTTTGTCCTGCCCTTCCCCACTTGCTTCGCCTGCTTCAACATCTTTTCCACAAACCTTTTCGCCTTTTCCACAGCCTTTTCCACAGACATTCCCTGGCCTATGAACACGGCTATGGCCGACGAAAGCACGCAGCCTGTGCCGTGGAACTCGCCTTTTTGGCGCGGTGTGGAGAACTCGTATACCATCCAGTCGCTATATAATGTATCTACTGCCGGTCCGGAACGGTGCCCGCCCTTGATCAGGACATACCGTGGCCCCATGTCCAGCAGTTTCCCGGCGGCGACGTCCCGGTCCTCCCGGGTCCTGATCCGTCTGCCGGTCAGTGCCTCCGCCTCCGGGATGTTCGGCGTGATAACGAGCGCCTGCGGGAAAAGCTCCTGTTTCATGGACCGCACCGCGTCGGGCTTGAGCAGCATCCTGCCGGAGCTCGACCGGATGACCGGATCGATGATGAGGTTGTGGATACGATGCTTGCGCATAGCCTTCGCGACAGCGGACACGGCCGGTTTCGTGAGCAGCATGCCGGTCTTGACCGCATCCGGCCGGATGTCAGCGAACAACGTCTCCAACTGGTGGACAAGCTGTCGGGCGGGGATGGGACAGGTCCCGGTGACGCCACTGCTGTTCTGCGCCGTAAGCGCGGCGGGAATCGCCATGCCGTGTGCGCCGAGCTTCTGGATGGTCTTGAGGTCGACCTGGATGCCTGCCCCGCCCGAGGGGTCGGAGCCGGCGATGGAGAGAACTTTGATCATCGGATGGTCGAGAGACAGTCGGCAGTCATGGATCAGTCGGTAGTCGCAGTCGAAGAACAGTCAATAGGTTGGTACTCGTCTTTTCCCCTCACCCTTTACCCCTGACGCCTAACGGATTCAATCCAGTTTGAGTCTTATCAATTCCAGCGGGTCAACCTTCGCGCCCTGCACGCGCACGCCCCAGTGCAAGTGCGCGCCCGTGGCCCTGCCTGTCGAGCCCACCAAGGCGATCACGTCGCCTTTCCGGACCGCCTGCCCATATTTGACATTGATCTCCGAGAGGTGGAAGAACATGGTGTAGATGCCCTGGCCGTGGTCCAGCACGACGCTGTTGCCGGAGTAGAACTGGTCATCCACCAGGATGACGACACCGTCGTTCGGCGCCTTCACCGGGTCCCCCTCGTCGGCGGTGATGTCCACGCCCGAGTGGGGGTTCTTCGGGATGTTGTTGATGATCCGTCGCACGCCAAAGGGCGTGCCGACCGCCTTCCCCGGCAGCGGATCGATGAAGCGCCCGCTCCAGACGCGCAGGGAATCGACCGGCCAGATGACCGCCATCTTCCTTTGATCGCGCTCTGCCCGCGCCTCGTTCTCAGGCGAGAGGACCACCATGTCCTCGGGCAGGGTGAGCCGCTGGACCGGATACTTCTTCTTCGTGATCGTCACGTCCCGGGTCAGCGGTGTTCCGTCCACGGTCAGTGCGAGCAGATAGGTCCCCGGCTCGGTGTTCAGGTCGATGCCGGCGACCGCCGTGGC
>JAFNGD010000243.1:9567-9984 GCA_017885365.1 Nitrospirota bacterium | reverse complement strand
ACATGGAGATCAAGGTCCTCTATCATAAAGGACAGCCCATCAACATTGATCTGCCCATGTTCGTGGAACTTGCGATCGCCAAGACCGATCCGGGCGTGCGCGGCGACACGGCGTCAGGCGGTTCAAAGCCGGCCACGTTGGAGAGCGGCGCGGTGATCAAGGTGCCGTTCTATCTCAATGAAGGTGATGTTGTCAAGGTGGACACCCGCAGCGGGACCTTTATCGAGCGGGTAAAGCAGTAAGTGATGTTCACCTGCCGCGAGGGTGCGCAGGTGCGGTAAACAGGCATCCGCTCTGTTCATTTCAGGGCTACCTTAAAAGGAGCAATCATGAACCTGAAAGAGTTGAAAGAACTCATTGAAATGCTCAAGAACACCGATATCTCCGAACNNGNNANCGNCCNTTCCGNCNNGGANG